>JAGXIS010000014.1 GCA_024635465.1 Bacteroidota bacterium
ACACATACCAGCCTGTTCGGTAGAGGGTCGAAGCCTTTTTTTGGTTCAGATAGAGATCCAGTTGATTCTTGATGTGGGATTTTTCAACCGATTGCAGGTTTGAAGCGATCGCTGCCTCATAAAATCGGGATTCTTTCTGTTCTGCATTCAGATAGAGATCCACAGCACTTAAAAGTGATTTTTCTTCACAACCGGTCAAAAAATCTTCATAAAACTGCTGAAAAGATGAAATTCCGGTTTTTGAATGAACCCAATATCCGACCCAAGCAGCAATCAAAAGTAAAAATCCGAGTGCTCCGGTTTTGACACCGGCTGTTAAGAAAAGATTCTTTTCAAAAAGGATTAACAGACCCAACCCAATCAGGAATAAACCTGCTACAAAAATAACTACAGAAATCGTGCGCCGCTGTTGAAGCTTTTGATGAGCTTCGTTCAGCAGATCGACAATCTCTTTCATCTTTTGATCAGATTGTTTTGATGGATCCATTGAGGTGTTAAAATGGGTTGGTTACTAAGAGCAACGGCTCAAGGATAACGGGCGTTCAGCCTATTTATGTGATATCACTCAGTGAAAGCGATTTATTCATTTGAAACTTACCATCCTCATGCTGAATAGTGATCACTTCGTTTGTCGCATCATGCTCCATGAAAAGATACCAACTCTCTTCTGAAGCTTTTTTTAAAAAAAGTGCTTTCTCATTGAGTGTTTGAATCGGTTTCATATCGTAACCCATAACCCATGGAAGTGGGATATGAGCGAATGTTGGAAGAAGATCTGCAACATAAACAAGCGTGGTAGATCCATGCGTAATCACCGGCAGTTGTTGACCTTCGGTATGTCCATCCATTGGAATTGATTTCAAACCGTCTTCAAACTCATGGTAATTCTGTACCAAATTGAGTCGGCCACTCTCTTTAATAGGATTGATATTCTCTGGAAAAAAACTGGCTTTCTCCCTTTCGTTGGGATGATTGGCTGTTTTCCAATGTCTTTCATTGACATGATAGATGGCATTTGGAAAAACTTCTTGCAGATTTCCATCCTTGTCATATGTAGTTGTTCCGCCACAGTGATCAAAATGTAGGTGTGAAAAGATGATGTCTGTAATATCCTCAGGCTTAAATCCACTACTATTCAGTGAGCCAATCAGATCACTGTGTTCATAATCCAAACCATAGATTGAGCTCATTTTATCATTAAATTTGTCGCCCGAACCGTTATCGATAAGATAAATTTTGCCTGATTCTTTGGATTGAATCAGCATCAATCTCATTGCCATTTTTATTCTGTTTTTATCATCGGCCGGGATTTGACGGCTCCATAACGTTTTGGGCACAACACCAAACATAGCTCCGCCATCCAGTAAAAAACGGCCGGCTTCAATACTATAAATTTCAAAAGGACCTAGTTGGAGAGGTTTATTATGAGTCATACGAGTCAGCTTTTTACAGTGGCATTTTTAATGATCAGATTGTTAAAATAGCTTGATTACCACATGGTTGGAATATAAATAAAAAAAGCCGATTCCACAGGAAATCGGCTTTTTTAAGAGAGTTGAAAAAATTTAAAAAGTTGGAATAGGATCTGTCCTGTAGAGAGTATCAAGCAGGGTTATTCCAATAAATAGAAGAAAGAATACGATTGACAAAACAAATAACATTGCATGGAATTTAGTATCCCAATAGAGGTTCATGAAAAATGCGGATACAATGATTGCTTTCACAACTGCAATACCAATTGCGACCACTACGTTCCAGGGGGCTGGAATAGCTATCCAGGTGATAGCCACAGTGATGAAAGTGAGTAAGAAGAGGGTGGTTCCAACTCCCCATAAAAATTTTGCTGATGAAATATGATGTCCACTCATGGTCAGATAGTTTTTCAGTTAGTCGATCAAATAGAGTAATGGGAAGAGGAAAATCCAAATTATGTCAACAAGGTGCCAGTAGAGTCCGGTAATCTCAACGGGTGTATAGTATCCACTGTGGAATACATTCTTCTTCGCTTTAACAACCAGCCAGATCATGAGTCCGATTCCGATTAAAACGTGAACTCCGTGAAGACCTGTCATCATGTAATAGATGCTGAAAAAGATATTGGCTTTTTCGTGTGCTATACCTTCATAACTGTAGTATGATCCGGGTAGAATACCTATTTCAAACTTGTGTGAGTACTCAAAAAACTTAATCACCATAAAGACACACGCCAATGCAATTGTGATATATAAGTTTATGATGAGTCCCTTGATCTGGTTTAATTGTGCAGATCGGATGGCCATGGCTACCGTAAGTGAACTTCCAATCAGAACCGCCGTGTTTACAGCTCCCCAAAATGTATTCAATTCTGTGGATGCAAGCATATAGAGCTCGGGATACCAAGTACGATAGGCAATATAGGCTACAAAAAGACCGCCAAAAAAGAGGATCTCAGTTACAAGAAAGACCCACATACCCATTTTGGACGCTTCAAACTGCTGATCACTGTCGATAAAATGGTGCTGGAGATGATCCAGCTTTTCCTCTAAAGCAGAAGGTTGAGACATGATTTATTTTTTCGGTTAAGCTTGTTCTTTTTCAGTTTTTGAAATGTCTGTATTATCACCGGCATGGTGATCGTGACCATTGTGTGAAGTCGCTATACCCAGCTGAAATTCAGACATCGGTTTGTGATAGTCGTATGGACCGTTTATGATCACCGGTGTGTGTTCAAAGTTGTGTAATGGAACCGGCGATGATGTTTGCCACTCAAGTGCGCGGCTTCCCCATGGATTGGATCCGGATCTTTCCCCTTTTCGGAGTGAATGAAACAGATAGCCGGCCATTATAAAAAATCCAATGCCCATCACATAAGCTCCCATTGTTGAGAACTGGTGGAATGGCTGGAATTGATCAATATAGTTGAAGTATCGTCTCGGCATTCCCTGCGCTCCCATCACAAATTGTGGAAGGAAAGTCATGTTGAAACCGACAAAGATTAATCCGCATGAAATACGCGCCCAGAATTCATTGTACATTTTTCCAAACATTTTAGGCCACCAGTAATGGAGTCCGGCAAGAAATGCCATAACCATACCACCCATCATCACGTAGTGAAAGTGGGCAACCACATAGTAAGTATCGTGAAGGTGAATATCGACGGATAGTGCACCCAGCATAATTCCAGTGAATCCACCAATGGTAAAGAGGAAGAGGAAAACCAATGCATAGAGCATAGGTGTTTTTAAATCGATCGACCCTTTATACATCGTAGCTAGCCAGTTGAAAATCTTAATACCGGTAGGTATCCCAACGAGGAATGTTAAAAATGAAAATACCATGTTGGCGAGAGAGGATTGTCCGGCAGTGAACATGTGGTGTCCCCATACCAAAAAACCGATAAATGCAATAGCCAATGAGGAGAGTGCAATGGCCCAATAGCCAAAAATCACTTTTCTGGAGAATGTTGAAATGACTTCTGAAATAATTCCAAATCCGGGTACAATCATGATATAAACAGCCGGATGAGAGTAGAACCAGAAGAAATGCTGGTAAAGAACGGGATCTCCACCCAGATTTGGATCAAAAATCCCAATCCCCAATAATCTTTCCATTGTAAGTAGTAACAATGTAATGGCCAGTACCGGAGTTGCAAGAACCTGAATGAGACTGGTTGCGTAGAGTCCCCATAAATTTAGTGGCAACTTATTCCAGGTGAGTCCGGGAGCCCTTAACTTATGAATGGTGACAATAAAGTTTAGTCCGGTTAAAATGGATGAAAATCCAAGTACAAAGACCCCGAATGTCATCGCCATTACATTTCCACTGGTTGTAGCACTGTATGGCGTGTAGAATGTCCACCCTGTATCAACACCGCCCGTGAAGATTGCGAAAATGGTAAAAAGTGCACCGATGACATAGATATAATAACTCGCCAGGTTTAATCTTGGAAAGGCAACATCTTTGGCACCCAGTTGTAACGGTAATACAAAGTTACCCAGTGCTGCCGGCACGGATGGAATTAAGAAGAAGAAGATCATGATGGCGCCGTGCAATGTGAACACTTGATTGTACACATCGGCGTCCATAAACGATCTGGCAGGGGAGAGTAGTTCCGTTCTAAGGAGCAGAGCTAACATTCCACCGATAAAGAAGAATACGGTAATTGATGCCAGATACATCAAACCGATCTTCTTGTGGTCAACGGTTGTCATCCACGCCCAGATCCCGGTTTCTTCATTCAGGTAATGCTTCTCCGGATTTTCGTCCGGTTTAAATCGCCGTACCTGTAATTTTTTTATGCTTGTTGTCGCTTCGTTTGTTGCCATTTAATTACTCTAAGGTTTTTATATACTCAATAATTGCATCAATTTGGCGATCGTTCAGTGAACCTGCGTAAGATGGCATCACTGGCTGATAACCTTCTACAATTTTTGCATTCGGTTCGAGAATGCTTTCGCGGATATAATTTTCATCGGCAATCACGGTTTCTCCGGATTCCAATACACGTTCAGATCCAAAAAGTCCTTGGTAAGACGGACCTTGAAGTACAGTACCGTCAGAGGAGTGGCAGGTTGTACAGGCATTTCGGGTTACCAGTTGTTCACCTAATTCCACCGGATCCATATTATCATCAGCGGAGCCGGCTGTAATCAACCAAGTCTCAAAATCTTCCTGAGTATGAACAAATGTAGTAGCCATCATATTGGAGTGAGCCATACCACAATACTCTGTACAGAAAATTACAGATTCGCCGGGTTCCATTGCTTCAAACCAGACCGTTGAATAACGATTTGGCAGAACATCATTTTTAATCCTGAAGTCGGGGATATAGAAGGAGTGAATGACGTCGTCCGAGCTCATCACCAACTTCACAGGTCTGTCTGCAGGAACATGAAGTTCATTGACACTCACAAATCCGGTTTCATAGTGAAACTCCCATAACCAGCTCTTGCCAACCACACGGATTTCATAAGCATCGTCAGGAGCGGTACTCAAATTAACGTATCCATTCAAACCCCATCCAAAGACGATCATCACCAGAATAAGCGGAATAACCGACCATGTGATTTCCAATGCACTGTTGTGCGTTATCACCGGAGTTACATCGTTATCTGATCGCCTTCTGTACTTCCATGAGAAGTACACGATGGCAATAGTGATACCGATTAACAGGATTACACTGGTAATATTTATAAAATGGAATAATGCGTCTGTACCCTCAGCAATCGTGCTTTTTTGAGGGGGTAGCATAAATTCACTAAATCTGTTCATCTATCAAACTCGAGTTTTTTTGATTGTGAAAAAAAGCGTTCGCGTCTCCAAAAAACGCCCAAGAATATACCCAGAATTATAACGGTTGCCAAACCTCCAAGCTTCATTATATTCATTGCAACGGGTACATAACTTTGCGATGATGGATCGTATGTGAAACAGTACATAACGACTTTGTCCATCGCTGAACCGATCGTTCCGTCTGCTGCTTCATAGAGTGCATTACGCAGATCAAATTCACTGAATGATGCACCGTATAGATATCTGGTGATTGTCCCCTTTGGACTGATCATCATGATACTTGCAAGGTGAAGATATTCACCTGTTTGTTCATCGTACTTGTACCGAAATCCAATGGAATCGGTAAGTTTTTTTATAGACTCTTCATCGCCGGTAAGAAAGTGCCAGCCCTTTTCAGAACCGATTCTTCCCAACCGTGTAAGATAACTTTGTTTTGCATTGGCTGCTATGTCAGGAGTTTCATTCGGATCAATACTGAAAGAAATAATTGTATAATCAGTACCCGGACTCCAAGCCAATTCATTAACCACATTATATACAGCATCTAAAACCAAACCACAGAGAGTCGGACACTCATAATAGAGTGGGTTGAGTAATACAGGTTTCCCTTCTTCAATTAAATCGCTCAGCCGGATGATTTGTCCCTCAGAATTTACAAACTCGAGATCCATCGGGATGGATTTACCAAGTTTTTCATCAACCCCTATCTCTTCCAAAATAGCGGGTTTACCCTGATTAAGCTGTGCGGTTGCGATATCAAAGTTGGAAAACACTGATATCAAAAGTATGATGCTCAGTGTGATTCTCATAGTGAAATATAATTTAATCTGTAGCTATAATTGTAATCGCGCTATCGATCGGTATCCTGTAGATACCTTCATCAGGATTTACTACGCCAAATGAGTCTAATGTTACCTGATCTGTTCGATTTAACTCTTCAATATCATAATATACACTCTGTTCAGCTCGCTCCTGCAATGCAGATGTTCGGGTGTATTCGTGCATAAACATGACGGCAATAATAAAGAGAACTATCACGGCTGTACCAAAGAGTGACCAGAAAGTAAGCCGACTGTAATTCAGATTATCATATGTTGCACCGAACTCAATAGATTTTGCAAAATCGTCTGATACATCTAAAGTAACTTCGTCATCATCAGTAACGCTTCCTGCTTTCAAATCGCGTACCCAACTCCTAATTTCATCTTCGGAGATGTTATGCTGTGTGGCTAATGCTTTTACAGCTTTTTCTCCACCTACAGCTGCACTGCTAGCGATTTCTAATTTTTCAGATTCAGTGAAAATTTTTGGTTTCTTGCTCATTGAGTAACAGTTTTACGTTACAATAATTATTGATGATACTGCTTGCTCAGTGAATCACTGAGTTGTGGGTCGTTTATAGGAACGATATTATTCTGTTTAAATTTCTGGAAAAAGAGTCCCATAAAAATTCCACCCAATCCGATGAATGTTGCAATATCTATCCAGCTGAATGAAACACCGCCATGACTCAATATGGGCATTACAATCCAGTAGATTTCAATAAAGTGCATAACAATAACCAGGATGGATGTAAATACCAGAAACTTGTGATTGTGTTTTGTATCTCTGTTCAACAACAGAATAAATGGAATGATAAAACGGCAGATTAACAGTGAATATGTCACAAATTCCCAACTTCCTTCGAGTCGATGGTAGAACCAAAGAGTTTCTTCGGGGATATTGGCGTAATAGATCAGTAAGAACTGACTGAAAGCGATGTAAGCATAAAATACTGTAAATCCGAAAAACCAGGCACCAAGATCGTATATGTGGGCTTTTCCAATTGTATTTTTCAGAATTTCGTTCTTGTGCAGCCAAAAAACCATCAATATAAGAATTGGAAATAGTGCCTGAATGCTCATAGCGAAGAAATAGACACCAAACATGGTGGAAAACCAATGTGCATCCAAAGACATCAACCAGTCGAAACTTGCAAAAGCAGTAGTGAGTGCAAAAATCAAAATTCCGGGTGCACTCAGTTTACGTAGCGGATGAACGATTCCCCAGTCATTGGTTTGGTCCATCTTTATGGACAGTTTGTAGAGTCTATGTCCCAAATATCCCCAAATAGCAAAATAAATGAATTGTCTGATCACAAAAAACGGCACATTCAAATAGGGGATTTTACCAACCATAATCGGATCATCGGCGATATACTCAGTATTTGTCCAAGAGTAGAGTGTACTCATTCCGATTAAAATAGGTATGATGAAGATAGACCAGATCCAAATATTGGCAAAAAAGGATTCAGGGATTCTTCTCAATACGGTTCCCCAAGATGATTTGGTAATATGATGAATCATGACCAGAATCATGGAAGCCAAAGCAATACTGGTAAAAAAGGAAAAACTGGTCAGATAAGAGAAGAAAAACTGTTCGCTATTCAAAAAGTAGCCGACCATGCTGGCGATTAAACCTACGGCACCGAACCCGTAAAATGTTTTTGCAACATTCAGGTGGGTCGGAAATTGAACAGAATCGGTTAATTTTGGACTGTGTGAAGCCATTTATTTACTTTTTTTCGCTCTAAATTATTCGTCTGATAATGTTTTAATAAACTCAACCAATGATTGTAGTTCACTTTCTGAAAGAAAATCATAGGGAACCATTGCATTTTGGTAATCTTGCACAACATTTGCACCCGGTTCCACAATAGATTGCATGATATATGCTTCGTCTGCTGTAGTACTATTACCATTTGTGAAGGTTCTTTCAGATCCAAATAGATTCTGGAAACTTGGGCCTACAACGACACTTCCATCTAAAGAGTGACACGCCTGGCAGGCATTCTGAATATAGAGTCTTTCGCCACGAGCTGCAGTGACTTCATCATCACCTCTTGCAGTTCGTGATTCAGCCAGAGCTGCAAGTCTTGCCTCTTCGGCCCGATATTGATCGACCAATTGTGCAAGATCAACATCAAATCGGTCCATTTCCGTCTCAGGAACATTTTGACTTTTCTGAAGCGCACGAATATAGGCAACAATTGCCCACCGGTCTTCAACTTTAATTTGAGTTGCATAGGATGGCATGGTTCGAACACCATTGGCAATCGCAGAGTATATTTCACCATCCGGCATGTTATAACTTGCTTCCCGGTGATATGTTGGAGCGGGTACATAACCATATTGGCCGGTCATGATAATCCCCTGGCCGTTACCGGTGGCTCCGTGACACACTTGGCAGTAAATATCGTAGCGCTCTTTCCCACGGTAAAGGAAATCGCGAGTCAATTCGAAGGGGATCTCATCAACATAATTGCCGTCCTCATCCACGCCTTCAAAAAGTATAGAGTTATTACGCAACATTCCACGCGCAACAGTACCTTCAATCGGTAATCTCATTGCCATTCCGTTTTCAAAATACGGATTCTCTTCCTGAGCGTTAAAACGGTCCTGAAAATGCATGTTGAAATGAGTACGCATTGGCGGGTTTTCTGTTTTCTGACCCCGGCACGATAGAAGTGTCGTAGCAAGTAGTAGAATTGCGCCAAGTTTAATAAAAGCGAATTTCATAATGTTTGATCGTTCTTGTGAAAAAAAGTTACGATGATTTATTCATCAAAAATGGTTTCAATATTTGTCCCGCCCGCATCCTTTAGTAAAATTTTTACCTTCTCCTCTTCAAATTGCGGATCTTCGGATTCGATACAGACAAAAAATCCATCATCTGTAGCCTTCTTAAAATTGTCTGAATTAAAAAGCGGGTGGTTCAATTTTGGCAGTCCATTCAGGAAGAACATACCAAAGACAGCACCAAATGCTGAAAGTAGTACAGTCAACTCAAAAGTGACCGGTATCCACGCTGGAATATTTACTAAGGGTTTACCACTTATATTATGTGGGTAGTCAATAGACATCATGAAATAGATCATTGCAAGAGCTCCGAAGAGACCGAGCATTCCATGACCCGCGACGATCCATCCTAATTTTGACTTAGCCAGATTCATCGCTTTATCCATCCCATGGATGGGGAATGGACTGA
>JAGXIS010000137.1 GCA_024635465.1 Bacteroidota bacterium
CCCTCATCCATCGATGAGGTTGCCGCATTATTTAGTGATTGGAAGAGTCCGGTCGCGGACCTCGATCTTCCAACTGCGCCTAAGTTTCCGATGCATTTCTTTCAGGATCAGCGATATCCTCAGCCGAGGCTTCATGCCGACAGTGAAGGAGGAATGCAGACTGGAGTAGGACGTCTGAGAAAAGCGGGAGTTCTGGATATCTCTTATGTGGCGATGGCTCACAATACCGTTCGGGGTGCCGCCGGAGGAGCCATTCTGAATGCGGAGTTACTGGTGAAAAAAGGATATATCAAATAATCATAAACACCCGAATATGCCTGAACTGAATGAGAGACCCGATACCATCTTTCTGGCATCCGGCAATCCGCACAAAATAGTGGAGTTGCGGCAACTGCTTGAGTCGCTTCAAATTCAAATTAGGTCCACAAGAGATCTCGACGATGCTGAAGAGGTCGAGGAGGATCAGCCCGACCTGACGGGGAATGCCCTGAAAAAAGCGCGTTATTGGTTTGATAAGACCGGACTCCCCTCACTGGCCGATGATACCGGTCTGGAAGTGGTTGTACTGAATGGAGCACCCGGTGTTTATTCTGCAAGGTATGCCGGCGAAAATGTGACGTACGCAGACAATGTTGAAAAACTATTGCGAGAACTTGAAGGTAAAACCGATCGAAAAGCCCGTTTCCGCACGGTGATCGCCTATGTAACCGATCAGGGAGAGCAAATCTTTGAGGGAGTCTGCAACGGGATTATCACAACTGAAATAAAAGGTGAGAAGGGGTTTGGTTATGATCCGGTATTTCGTCCGGATGGCTATTCCGAAACATTTGCGGAACTTTCAGCAGAAGAAAAAAACCGGATTAGTCATAGGGGAAGGGCGTTGGAAAAGTTTGTGAAGCGGATACAAGGAAGAGGATTGTAGCAGGCTCTGATCCTGCCTGCTCAAACGTACGGGGTGAAGCGTTGAGTTGTATACCCTGCTAAAAGTTTGTCATATACTTCCTGAGTTGTGTTTGGTACAACTTCAGGTGAATTTTTGAATTGGATCATAATTTCAACAGCCCTTCAATAGAAATGTCTTCATTCAGAGTTGCCTCGTGAACTACTTCTGCTCTCTACCCGAGCTGAGTGCTTCTCTCAGTTACGATCCTTCGGGATCTTCTTCCTAATAAAATACGATCCATTCGCCACCAAAATCACAATCGCCGCACCTACAGCCGTATAGAGCGGCCAGGCGATGGTGAGCCCCTCGCCTGGAAGGAACTGCTGTAGAGCACCTTCAACCATAAACAGGAGAGAGATCAACCCGACAAAAAAGCCGATCATTGCATCTTTTTTATCCGGCTTGTCGAACCATCGGCCAAGTAGGAAAATCCCAAGCAGTCCACCATAGGTATAGGATGCAATTCCCAAACCCAATTCCACAATGGCCGGACGATCCCCACCACTCAATTGCAGCCAGGTGAAAAGAAATGCGGAACCGGTTAGCGCCACACCCCAACCCATCGTTACCATCCGGGAGACCCACAGCTCTTTGGCATCATCCCATTTTGCATTGGAGAGAGGTTTGATCAAATCATAGGTCGTGGAGGAGGCCAGAGCGTTCAACGATGAACTCAAACTGCTCATAGCCGCGGCAAAAAGGGACGCCACAATCAATCCGGCTACACCCACCGGCATGTGGTCCACAATGAACCTCGCAAAAATTTCATCAGTAGTAGCCAGACCAAGAGATTCAGGGGATGCACCGGCATAAAAGACATAAAGAATCAAACCGATAAAAAGAAAGAGCCCGAATTGCGCACTTGCCACAAAACCGCTCCAGATGAGGGCTTTTTGACTGGATTTGAGGTTGCCCGTAGCCAGCAGACGCTGTACAATCAACTGATCGGTACCATGGGATGCGATAGAGAATACGGCTCCTCCAAAAAGTGCAATCCAGAAAACATAAGGATCAGCAATGAACTCAGACCATGTGAGTCCGCCTCCCCAGTTGAAAAGTGTAAATTTACCGGCGTCACCGAGTGTTGTCAAAGCCTCCGGAAAAGAGACCGGCAGTTTCCCAATCAGGATCACCAGTGCAAAAAGCGCACCTCCGATATAGACGACCATCTGCACCACATCCATCCATATCACCGCTTTGATCCCTCCCAAAAAAGTATAGACAAGAGTTATGGCTGATATCAGGGAAATCGAGAGCAGATAGATCTCCATATCACTCCAACCATCAAAAACTCCTGCAAAACGGAAGATAATGGCGAGTGGGATAGCGGTTGCGAAGAGACGAACCCCATCGGCCAGCAGACGTGTGATGATAAAGGTAGAACTGGCAGCTTTCCGCATACTTGAGCCGAATCGCTGTTCCAAATATTGATAAGCGGTGGTGAGTTCACCCTGTACATACGCAGGAAGAAACCAGATGGCGACAATGATACGCCCGAGGATATAACCGAATGTGAGCTGCAAAAATGTTAGGCTCCCGCCGTAAGCCACAGCAGGTATACTGATAAATGTAAGTGTGCTCGTTTCGGTAGCCACAACGGAGAAAAGGATCGCCCACCAGGGCATGGTGCGTCCGCCAAGAAAATAATCAGTCGTCGTTTTTTGAGTTCCAGCCGACCATATTCCAAATATTGCAACTGCAATAAGGTATATGACTATGACGATGCCGTCGATCAGAGTAAAGCCCATAGGTTTGAATGAGTTTTAAGGTTCAGGTTGGAGCGCAGCGACAATCCCGATTCCTCGGGAGTTCAAGGTACAAGGCGCAGGGTTCAGGGTGTAATGTTCAGGTATTTGGACAATCTAAGAAAATGTTTTGGAGTTAAAAGGGAAAAGTATGGTGGACGTTTATAATACTTTTTAATCATTGTACAGAAATTTGAAACAAATATTCTTAATATGATATTCTTCTTAAAAATCAATAGAATTTGATTGATAGATAATTTTATTCATTTAAACCAAACAAAAAAGATGTTCTCTCTAAATAAAATATTGTTGTATTTGTTGTTTTTCACTGTTATTTCCTCGGTCTATTCTTGTCAGGATGTCAAGGTTGAGGAAGACCCGATGCCAAAAAATATTATTCTGTTAATTGGAGATGGAATGAGCTATCCGCAAATCTCGGCTACAGAGTATGCTCATGGGGAATTAAACATGACGAAAATGCCGGTTCACGGGATTATCACTACGTATGCCTCTGATCGTAAAGTAACGGATTCAGCTTCAAGTGCGACTGCACTGGCTGCCGGACATAAAACCAATAACGGGATGCTTGGTGTGTTGCCTGACGGGACCCCCGTGCAAAGTATTGCCCATTATGCATCTGAACTGGGTAAAAGTACGGGTTTATTGGCGAGTAGCCGAATCACTCATGCCACTCCTGCAGGATTTGCCATCCACCACGAAAGCAGAAATGATTACTATATTATTGCTGAGAAGTATGTGAATTCAGGCATTGACCTGCTTTTAGGTGCCGGATGGAACGATTTTTTACCTGAAAGTGAAGGTGGAACACGCTCGGATGATCGTAATTTGATCAGTGAAATGGAAACCCAAGGCTATCTTTACATTGATGATGAGAACAATTTGGGTCAATTATCCGGCCACGATAAAGCCATTGTATTTTTGGAAGGACAGGACCTAAATCCGTTTCCTGAGAGGGGAGATCAAATGGGGCGTCTTACAGTAGCAGCACTTGATCAACTTTCACAAAATGCTGAGGGCTTTTTTCTGATGATTGAAGGTTCTCAGATCGATTGGGCAGGGCATGCTAATGAAGCCGAATGGATGAAACAGGAGATGCTCGATTTCGATGCAGTGTTAGGCCATGTTTTAGAGTTTGCTGAAAAGGATGGGAATACACTTGTTGTGGTTACCGCCGATCATGAAACAGGTGGTTTAACCTTACCTAGCGGTATCGATGATGAAAGTGATGGAGTAAGATATGAGTACTCAACCGGCGGACATACCGCACTTCATGTGCCCGTATTTGGTTTTGGCCCATCATCTGAACGTTTTGAAGGAAGCTATGATAATACGGATGTTGCAAAAAAATTATTCTCAATTTGGGGAAGAAACTTAGAAGACTGATTTTAATGGCATCTATATGAAAATAATTATTCAGCTTGCTATACTATTATTTATTACTAATGTGAGTGTATTTGCACAAGACACTCTAAAAGTAATGACATATAATATTTTCCATGGTGAAAGTTCTTATGATAGAGGGAATAGTAATCTAGAAGATATTGCCAACTTAATCATTAAAATTGATCCGGATTTTGTAGCTCTTCAAGAAGTGGATAGCCTTACTGCACGATCGTCTCTATTTAATGAGGGTGAACGTGAAGATCTTATGAATACATTATCTCAATTAACAGGAATGTATGGATATTTTGGTAAAGCTATTGATTATGATGGAGGTGGATATGGGGAGGGAATTTTATCAAAAAAACCTTTTAGATCCTCTAAAATAATGTTGCCAATTCCATCGGGTGGTGAAGATCGTACAGTTTTGATGTTAGATGCTGAAACAGATTCTGGAAAAGCATTTATTTTTGCCGGAACTCATTTATGCCACCAATTTCCTGAAAATCGGATGGCACAGGTAAAAGAAATTAATAACTATTTTAATAGTGTAAACAAGCCCGTTATTTTGGGAGGTGATTTTAATTTTATACCACAAAGTATGCACTACGAAGAATTAAACAATAGTTGGAAAGATGTTGCTGTGATCCATGGCGATACCAGGCCTACAATATCATATGAAAACCCCACTCGACGAATAGACTACCTCTTTTTATCTAAAAATGCAGAATGGGAAGTACTGGATCTACAAGTAATTGATGAAAATTATTCAGATCATTTACCAGTGGTAGCAACAATTGTTTTACATTGAATAAAACAGTCAATACAAGGAAGTTGTTATGAGGGTTAAACATTCTATTAAATCATTCAATCAATTACTGACTCTCAGTCTGTTTCTATTTCTATTAACAACACCCATTTTTGCTCAACAGATTGACAATGTAGATGAAGCTTTTCTTGAAGCCCGTGAACTGGCATTTGATGGAAAACGAGCCGAAGCTCGCGAATTGGCTTATGCTATTCTGGAAATAGCACCGGATTATCATGGCGTTCGAATCCTGATTGCCAGAACCTATTCCTGGGATGGACTTTATGATCAGTCACGAGAAGAATTGGCCTATGTTTTGGAAGATACACCGGATCATGAAGAAGCACTTATGGCGTCTATCGACAATGAGATCTGGTCCGGAAATCCTGAAGATGCTGTTAAATTTGCAAATGAGGCCACTAGCTATTATCCGGTTGATGTTCCCATTCTATTGAAGAGCGCAAACGCTCACCACGCCGCCGAAATGGATCGTGAAGCGGCTCTCATTTTAAACATAATCGATCAAATCAATCCGTCCAACAGTGAAGCGATGGCACTGAGAAGATCGATTCGAGTTTCGGGCGAAAATTATAGACTTACCGGCTCCTACACGTATGATCACTATTCAGAAGTTTTTAGCCCGGCTCAAAAAGGGTACGTACAACTCTCCAAGAGAACACCCATCGGGTCTGTTATCGGTCGATTGAATTACGGGAATCGGTTTGAAACCACCGGATTTCAACCGGAAATAGATTTTTATCCCAGTATCGCAGATGGTTGGTACGGATACATGAATATAGGGTATACCAATAGTTCCATTTTTCCTGAGTTTCGTGCCGGTGCTGAACTGCACAAACGAGTTCCCAGTGGGTTCGAATTGTCGTTGGGCTTTCGATATCTAAAGTTTCAGAACAGTGACGTAATGATTTATACCGGTACGATCACCAAATATCAGGGTAATTGGTTATTCACATTGCGTCCGTACGTAACACCCAGTTCTGTAGGTTCTTCAAGATCCTTAAATTTATTGGCTCGAAGATATTTTACCGGACCGGACAACTACCTCACCTTTAGAGGAGGGTTTGGTTTTTCACCGGAAGAGAGACGTTTTCAGGATGTGAGTGGGGATGTGTTTTTTACTGAATCACAATTCATAGGAATCGACGGATTCAAATCACTGAGTATCAATCTGGCACTCTTTTTGTCGTTTGATGTAGCCAGACAAGAACTTTCATTTTCACCCGGAGATTACACAGAGATCTACACCCTCAACGGTGGTTTACAGCTGAAGTTTTAATCAGTTAAGCTGATTCTGTAGGTTCAATAAATTTTCATTTCCGGGCTCCATATCCAGACCTCTTTCTACCCATAAACGTGCTTCATCGGTTTCTCCGGCTTGATGATGAGCACGGGCTCTTCGAAAGATCAGGGGTACATGATTGTCATTGAGATCCATTCCGGTCGACGTAATTTGAATGCCAAGAGACGGGTCATTTTGCCAGAAATATAGATCTGCAATGGCTTCATAAGTTTCTAAAAGTTCCGGATTTCTTCTCATTACCTCCATATAACTATTCATTGCAGTGTTATACTGGCCTTCCCAGGCGAAAGTTCTGCCGTTCAAAAGCCAGGCATCATAATAATTGGGACTGTCTCTCAAAATTCTTCTTAAGAGAATTCGAGATGTTTCATAGTTACCTTCAAAAGCCTCATCTCTTGCCATAAAAAAGAGCTCCTCATTATTCAAGTTCAACAATCTATTTATTCTGAAATACTCCTCCTCTTGTTGTGCTACTTCCCGTTCATTCAGATACTCATCAGATACCGGAATCAATTTATTTTCTATCGTCACATAATTATTTAAGGCTTTAAAATCATTGAATTTATTTCTCATTTCAACCAATAGTTCCGGATTATCTAAAGGTCGTAAGAGCATTCCCTCCTCTAACCGGAAGATTTGGTTGCCGGATAGAAAAATATCACCACTCAAATAATCTTGCAGTCCATTTTTTGTTCTCATAAAAGCAATATCCCTGTCAGAACTGAAGGTCTCACTCATACTCAAAGACTCCCCCAACCAGTGGACAGAATCGGGCACCTGAATAGAATAATTGTTCTGCAGATATGCCAGGAGGGTAGGGGTGACACCTAAATGAGATGAGACGCCTTCAAAAGAAGCAGATCTGTTGAGTTTGGGCGAATAGATCATAAAGGGTACATAATATCGATCAATTCTATTGATATGAGGTACAGGAATCATTCGGTGATCACCGGTGATAATAAATATTGTATCTTCAAAATCGTCTCTCACTCGATATCGATCTATTAACTCTTTGATCGCATCATCGGTATATAGCAGTGCTGAAAAAATTTCTGGATATCGTAAGTATTCATTTCGTTTGGCTTCCGAAATATCCAATGTGTTTAAACGATCAGTGAACTTCTGTAAATAGAGTTCAGATTCAGGTATAATAAAAGGCTCGTGGAAATTGAGAGTAAAAAAGATATCCAATCGTGGTTGTTCCTGATTAAATGTATCAATAAAATCGAATGCTCTTCTGTACGCATCTTTATCTGAATATCCCCAGCTAAAACCACCTTCAATCTCATCCATTCTTTCATAATCGTCGGGAAAACGAGTAGAGTTAATCAATAAATCCAGATCTTGTCTTTCCAGAAAGATGTCCAATTTATCAAATCGTGTGTCGTAGCCGGAGAAGTAATTCGTTTGATAGCCATTATCATTCAGAATCGAAATGAGTGTATGGTGTTCCGGAGCAAAATACCCCATTTCCATGAACCCACTTTCGCCGTACGGAAGGGACCCGAAAATAGAAGCTTGTGCATTAAAAGATCTGCCACTGGTTGCTAAAAAATGGGTCCAATTGAGACTTTCACCGGCTAATGATTCCAGAAAAGGGGCAAAACCACCAAATCTGTCATGGGGCGGAATTAATGTTCCTCCCATACTTTCAATGATGATGAACACAAGATTGGGTGGACGATCACTAACTTCAAAATAGGGACCTATAAGATCTTCATCATCGGATGTTGTTAAAAGCGGATATTCGGGCCCGTCATAGGGATAACTGCTTCCGGATAGAAGCAGATAGTCGATCGATTTAATTGAAAAATAACCGGATTTATTGACTGATAAAGAATAGTCAATCTCGTTCTGAAAATCGGAATCTTTTGGAAAAAGGAAGAAATTTGCAAATGAAAATATTAAAAGGAGAAGAGTGCCATAAGCAGGAATTTTAGGATTCCATTCGATCCTGTTAATCAGAAAAAATGAGATGAAAAATAAGCAGGGAAAAAGAAGAATGGGTAAAACTCTGCTAACGGACAGATTTATTGATGTCTGGAATGTATCATTGATATCAGTCATGTTATAAGCGTAAAAATCAGAGCCCAACGGGGTTAATACCTCAGCAAAATATTGAATCAGGGATACATTGATGACAATGAAGAGGAATATGCATGAAAATGTCGTAATCAGAGCGATTTTGCGACTAATTAAGTATAGCAAAACGAAAAGCGCTGAGAAAAGAATGCCAATCAACGAATAGTACAAGAAGTCGTAGATAATGGCGAAAGTATAGAGATGTCCGGCATCCTCGGGTAATAGAAAATTAGCCGAGACTATTCCAAATTCATATACCCTCAATCCAATGCCGACAATCAATAATGAAAGAATGATAGAGAGTGCATACCTGAAGTGGTCTGCATATTTATAAACAATTTTATCAATAAAATTCATCCTTCCCGGTGGTGTTGATGTATAAAACGATATAGTCTAGGATACAAAAATATAAGCACTTCTATATTCATCAATTTCAACAAATTAGGGAAACAAAAACAAAAGGGATGGATTAGATTCATTGCAAATAAAGCTCATTTTACTATGAATAGATCAAATACTGATTAATTTTAGTGTGGATTTCATAGAGATATATTCTATACATTCTTACTGTTGATAATATCATCCAATACATCTAAATGTCTGAAAATTTAAAAAACTTACCGACTGATGAACTGGATCGGGTTAAAGCTCTCGAAAGGTATGAAAACTTAGAAAAGGGCATTCAGAGAGATGAAGTATTTGATCGATTGGCCGCTTTGGCCGCATTAATCTGCAACGCACCGGTGGCGTTTATAAAATTAGTGGGTAGGGATAAGCAGTACGTAAAGGCATCTTTTGGATCTGAAGGGAGTACAATGCCACGAAGTGCAGGCGTTTGCCAGTATACAATCATGCAAGATGATGTACTGGAAATTAGGGATAGTTTAGAGCATGAAATCTTTAAAAATGATCCGAACCTTCCCGGACCGGATAAGTTGAGGTTCTATGCAGGAGTTCCCCTTAAAACGCCGGATGGGTATAAAGTCGGCACGTTATGCGTGATCGATAAAAAACCAGGTATTTTATCAGAATCGCAAAAAGAGGCCATAAAGACACTTGCTGATGAGATTATTTCCCGTTATGAATTGATATCATTACAGAATCTGATGTCAGAAAAAAATGCTGAAAAAGATGAACTGATTAAAATTGTCAGCCATGATATCAGAAATCCTTTGGGGGGTATCATCAATTTTTCAGAGCTGCTTTTGGAAGAACTGGAGGATCCGGATCACATTGAGATGGTTAAAAATATTGAAAAGGGGGGTGAGACAATATTAAGTGTTATCAGTTTGATGCTCGATTCTGACTATGTTAGAAATAAAACATTTATTGTAAAACGGGAACCGGTGGATGTTGTGAAACTAACCAATAAGGTAATCGGTCTATTCAAAAATGCACTGGATAGAAAAAATCAGGAACTGATTGTCGAAATGGATAATCAAATGGACGGTGAACTTGATAAAGAGATGTGGGAGTTGGTTGTAGGGAATTTATTGAGTAATGCGATTCGATTTACTCCCCGAAAAGGAACGATAACGATCAAACTTACAACTTTGATCAAGACTAAAAGGTTGCTCGATTTTACTATTAAAGATACGGGAATGGGCATCCCGGACGATCTGTTAGAGGATATCTACTCCGGAAATGAGTCGATTATTCGACCTTGCACGGAAGGGAACGAGTCTACCGGGTTTGGTATGTTTATGGCAAAGAAATATGTTTCACTGTTAAAGGGTATGATTAAAGTTTCCTCGGTGGAGGGTGAAGGTACAGTTATAAATGTTTTAATTCCGATTTAGATAAATGTCAAAACGTATTCTACTTATAGATGATGACTCGAACGTAGCCAATTACGTCAAGTTCAGATTGCAGAAAAAAGGGTATGATATTCATCATATAGACAATGGATTAGACGGAGTTGATGGTATCAAAAATCTAAAACCGGATCTGGTGATATTGGATATGATGATGCCGGGCATTGATGGAAGGGAAGTTGCTGAGATTGTAAGTGAAGAAAAATTAATGGATCTGTCCAGAATCATTGTTTTATCCGGAAAAGAGGTGTCTGAAGAGGTGAAAGCCCTGTTTGATCTGGGTATACACGATTATCTGCAAAAACCAATCAATATTGACAATCTTGTCATACGAATAGAACGTGCGTTAGCAAATTTACCGGAAAAAGAATGAATCCGGATGTTGACAGTGTCGCAATTCAGGTCATACAAATAGCTCTATTTGTACTCATCTCTCTTTTTTTAATTCTAATAGTGATCGTTTTGGTAAGGAGAGTCCTGCTAAAAAAATGGGGGGTGAAAATGCAACAAGCGGAAGAGAAGATTCTTCCTATTCTCTATGAGTATCTGGATAGTGATATAACAAAGGATGAGTTTTCACAACATCTTAAAAATCGATTTGAAGTTATTTCTGCATTCAAGAATACGAATATATTAATCGATAATTTTGATGGCGAACAGAAAGCAAAATTAAAAAATCTTCTTGATCTCAGTCAGTTTAATAACTATTTCAAAAAAGGACTTCGATCTACATCCACCATAAAAATTGCACAGGCTTGCATGTATTATGAAAAAAAGGATCAGACAGAAGATTCTGTAATTCATCGGTTAAAAACACTTCAATTCCACAGTTATCCGGTGATAAAATATGGTGCTACACTCGCCTTAATCAATACAGATGACCAGGATATCCGGGATAAAGCACTAAAAGTATTTATATATACCGGTGATGTCGCTTCCATGGCGGTAAATGATGTGATTTATAAATATTGTACTCTTCATGATAAGCCTAATCAGGCAGCGAATACTCTATTTCGATATATATCCGATATAACCACTCCTGTCTCAAATGCGGAATATATCGTTAGAATGATACCTGAATTAGGTTATTATCAACTGTCGGATGATCTGGTTACTTTTTTCAAATACCCTTATCAAAACGATATAAAGGGACTTTTGACATCTGCTCTTATTGATACTTTGTCAGAGATTTCCGATGCGAACCTTCTGGATCTTGTTGATGAAACAAAAACCTGGAAATCAGAACACACTCCGGTTCGACTTTCAACAGCAAAGTGGATTCAGAGATTTTATTCTGCTGATTTGGATCCTATTTTGATTGTACTCGCAAATGATCATGATCTGGATGTCAGAATTAATGCACAGATGGCGTTGTTAAAATCTCATGATAAAGTTTCACTTCACAAAAGTATTGATGAAAAATATCAACAAGAGTGGATAGAAATCAAAGATACAGGGGGGAGCTATGTCGATACTGATTAATCTGCTTTTCCTGTTAAACGTAATAGTGATATTCTATTTTCTGTTTATCAATTCGGCCTATCTGTTTTTGAGTATTGCCTCCTATTTTCATATCAGAAAGTATAAAGATATTGATCGGGTTTTTAAGATGACCGGTGTGTACAGTACAAACCTTTATAAACCTGTCAGTATTATTGCCCCTGCATATAATGAGGAAGGATCGATTATCAACTCGGTAAATTCTCTTTTGAATATCAAATATGCCAATTTTGAAGTGGTTGTCGTGAATGATGGGAGTAAAGACAATACATTGGCACTGATGATCGACTATTTTAAACTTGAAAAAGATAAGCGTCATCGTCCAAAATATGTTGATCATAAACCGATTAAAGCTATATATCGATCGGATCGATATCCCAAATTGATCGTTGTTGACAAAGAGAACGGCCGCAAAGCGGATGCACTTAATGCCGGAATCAATATCGCTTCAAAAGACCTGATTTGTGCTGTTGATTCCGACTCTATTCTTGAAGCAGATGTGATCATTAAAATGTTACGTGTGTTTATGGAGGATGAGTCAACCGTTGCAGTGGGAGGTGTGATTAGGGTTGCTAACGGATGTACTTTTCGGAATAGAGAGATTGTAGAAGTTCGGTTGCCCAAATCCTATTTTGGCAGAATTCAGGC
>JAGXIS010000138.1 GCA_024635465.1 Bacteroidota bacterium
GACCTGATCGATGAAATTCTCTTAAGATATGACTCCATCATTACGATTGAAGATGGATCTAAATTAGGTGGTTTTGGGTCTGCCGTTGCTGAGTATATCGCATCCAAAGGTGCTTCTGTACCCGTTAAAATAATGGGTACTCCGGATACTATCATCGAACATGGTACTCAAAGAGAGTTGCATGATGAGGTGGGGATTGGGCCGCACGGTATCATGGAAGAAGTGAAAAAATCTCTGGGCGTCCTCGTCAAAGAGTAATGGCATGAACTACACATTAGATCATTTCAATTACGATCTCCCTAAAGAGCTGATTGCTCAAACTCCGGTTATTCCAAGAGACCACTCCCGACTTCTCATTTATGATAGAAATACCGGCAACATTACGGATGATCATTTCTACAATATTGGTAATTACCTGCCCCACAATACGTCGCTGGTAGTAAACAACAGCAAGGTTGAAAAATGCAGGCTTCTATTTAATGAGGGAAAAATTGAACTGTTCATCACTAAAACAGTAAATGACCGTGTGGCCGAAGCATTGGTAAGACCCGGTAAAAAATTCAAAGTTGAAAAAGTTACTAAACTGAACGATCAACTGAGCGTCAAGACGATTTCTATTTCAGAAGATGGCATACGAACCATTGAATTAAGCCATTCATTGGATGATCCAATTTTTCAGCCATTCAGGCATACTCCCTTTCCGCCCTATATTGAGAGTGATGAATCCCTTTCCGACCGATATCAAACCGTTTTTGCTAAAGACGCAGGCAGCAAAGCTGCACCTACTGCCGGACTCCATTTCACTCCTGAACTTTTAACAAAACTGGAGATACAGGGAATCGAAAAAAAGGAGGTAACTCTACATGTAGGTCTCGGTACATTTGCCCCTGTTAAATCGGATACGATAGAGGATCACATCATGCATAGTGAGTGGTATCAGATTTCAACTAAGGAAGCATTAGCACTGAATCAATCCAAAAGCATCACTGCTGTAGGAACAACAAGTGTCAGAGTACTGGAATCTGCAATGGATAAAGATGGGAAATTTAATTCTTGCAGTGGTGAAACCGATATTTTTATAATGCCCGGTTACAAATTCAAAGCTGTAGATCATCTCATTACCAATTTTCATCTTCCAAAAAGCACTCTTTTAATGCTCATCTCTGCATTTGTGGGTTATGAAGAGACCAGAAGAATTTACAAGCATGCTATCGATCAGAAATATCGATTTTATTCATTTGGTGATGCAATGCTTCTACTATAATTGAAATTACCCTTCATATTTATTTGAACAGCTATTTCTCATTTTTTTCTTCGTCGTACTGCTTTTGATACCCTTTGGTGATGGTTTGATTCATGTGTCGTTTATAGTTTTCATACTCATATACCCGCACTTTAAACTCTGAATGATAATTGCCATCATTACAATCTACCAGATAACGGTTTGGGTCATCCGTTTCAGTGATTGTAACCTGAATATCACCCAGTTTATAAGATTCGATCTCTTTGCTCATATTTTTCTAATAAAAGTCCGTTCGATATAAATATCTTAAAAATCGTCAGTTTGAGCGTAGTTTCGACTGTTTTTGGTCGTAACGGAGTCGCTCCTCTTTTATCCCGCGAAGCGAAAACTCCATATTTCGACTTCATTACTCGGGGAAAAACCCTCGTAATTGCGCTCAATATGACGTATTCTATTATTGTATTCAACCCCATCTCGAACTCACGTTAATAAAAATGTTAACAGAGGAAAGATACATTTTTTGTTATTAACAGATTGAATAGTGATTTTCCAATAGCACAAACAATCTAAAGTATCATTCATGAAAACGATCTTAATTCTATCCTTGGCACTACTCTTAACTTTTGCAGCGTGCGACAATGAGGAACAGCCTGTAGTTGAGCCGGAAACGCAACATCAGGCCTTTATCTCTAACTTGATTTCGCTATGTGGTGAAACTTTTATTGGGGCTTCCACATTTCCTGATAATCCGGAAAATGCACTTGTAGATACTGAACTACGAGCTCATATCTCTCATTGCGAAGAGGGATTGGTTCAAGTTGATTTATACAGAGATACCGATACCTGGCATGCAACCTGGATTGTTTCTGAAAAAGAGGAAGGACTGCACCTCTATCATGATCACATTGGTGATAAAGAGTATCCGGATGGTGAAGAACCACTCACCGGTTATGGTGGATTTGCTGATGATCGTGGAAGTGAATTTGCTCAATATTTTCCTGCTGATGAAGCCACAGCTGAAATGTTACCGGAGGCGACTACAAACGAATGGCGAATGGAGTTGGATCTTCAGAATGGTATTTTTGTTTACGGTCTGGAGCGACATAATGAACCCCGTTTCAGAGCAGAACTTTATCTGAATTAGACATCCGTTAACTCAAACATGTTTTTATTAAATCCATCTGTTTTGAATTCAACATTCCTGTTCGATGTTCCTTGGATTGATGGGTTTTAACACCTAAAATAAGGAGAAAATCACTAATAGGTTAAATGCCTTTTCCGGCTGCCATTTGCATTCATTATAAAAAGATGCGGAGACCCAATTTCAGTTGACAGATAAGCGATTCGACTCCCTCTGGGTGACCATGATCCGTAGTACTCATGATATTCACCATCTGTCAGCCTTTTCAGATTAGACCCATCTGCATCCATCACAAAAATATCGAAATAGCCATGTCGGTTCGAGGAAAAAAGTATCTCTCTCCCGTTGGGCGACCATACCGGCGCAATATCAATAGATGGTGAATTTGTTAATCTCACTTTATTACTGCCATCTTTGTTCATGGTATAGATATCAAAAAAACCTTCTCTGTTGGAAATGAATGCTATTTTCTCACTATTCGGCGACCAAACAGGATCTAAATCATATGAGGGTGAATAAGTAAGTCGGAGCTGGTCACTGCCATCAGCTTTCATCACATAAATCTCCGGTTGGTAGTCTCTGTCTGACACAAATACAATCGATTCGCCATCCGGTGAAAATTTGGGATGTACATCCGTTGCATCATTATCCGTAATAGGTCTACGATCTTTACCCTCCCTGTTCATTAAATAGATCTCATAGTTTCCCTTCTCGCTTCTGAAATGCGCCGCTATGGTTCGCCCATCCCGCGACCAAGAGGGTCGATAACCATCACGTGCATACGTTTCATATAGACCTTTCACCTTATAGATTATCGTGTCCGGAGGAAAGGGACCTATCGTATTGGGTCTGTCAGAATAGAAAGCCAGATTTTGTCCGTTTGGTGACCATGTCGGATAGAGATCATTCGCAGGATGTGATGAAACCTGTTGCCGATCGCCACTCCAAATATCAATGGTATAAATATCATAATTTTCCTCATAAGCAGCAGAAAATGCGATTTCATATCCGTTAGGAGACCATGACGGACCATTATGCAAGCTCCTTGGGGTATATGTTTGGGCAAAAATACCCATAGGAAACAAACCTTGCAGAATCCATAAACCAACTATTAAGAGTGTAATAATACTTTTCTGTTTCATATCACTATCCCTCTCATACAAATTTTTAACCAACATTAACCTTATTTTATGCATTGTACAAACTTGAGAAATTTCAAACAATCAAAATGGAAAAAATTATTATTCCATTTAAACGAGTTCTTTTTATTAATTTGATCCAAAATGTAATACTATCATATCTATAAGATGCTCATAATCAATTTTTTAACCCACCATTTTAATATGATGAATCTTCTTAAAATTTTACCAATCATTTTAATTCTGCCAATCACCGTTTTTGCTCAAGATCAAGCTGAGGAAGAGATCCTGGAATCCATGTTGCATGAATTTCTACAGGGAGCTTCTGAGAATGATGTGAATGCTCATATTCGATTTTGGTCTGATGATTTAATCTACACCAGTGCAGCAGCTGAACGTTTTGGTAAAGAGGATATTCTAAGCTCTTATGAAGACGGTGTTGAACAACCCGACACACTTCTTCCTGAATATTTTGGGGATGAAATTGAGATTCGGGTTTACGGAGATACAGCGATCGTTGCCTTTCGTCTTAATGCCGATATTCCGCTCGAGTCAGGGGGCAGTGAACACTTTAAATATTACAATACGGGTACATTTATTAAGGAGATGGATGAATGGAAAGTTGTTGCCTGGCATGTTACCCGAATCACGGACTGAGCATTTCAAAATATTCGCTCTATCTTCTGACAACAATATCAACAATTTCACCTGGGTTTAATTCAATTTCACCTCTGTTTGCAACAGATATTTTGACAGGTAAACCGGTTTCAAATATGGCACCGGGTCTTTGCAGATGTGGATCAACCAATCGGATGTGACCTCCGATCTCTTCAATGGTTGAATTAAAAAATGCTCGCCCTGCCCTGCGGGTTCTCACTTCTACTTCCAATCCCGGAACCGGCTCAACACTGAAAGGTTGTCGCATATAACCAACGATATAGTTTGGTTCTTGTGATTCAATTTTCAAAATCTCTTCACCCATCCGTACAAATTCACCGGTATTGAAATTCACTCTGCTGATGACTCCGCTCAATGATGCATACACAGGAATCGGAGCATATTCTGCCAGAATAGTTTGTATTCGCTGCTCCTGAATTTTAATCGCGGCCATGACCGGGTCACGGTCACCCCGGGTGAGATATCCGGAAAATTCCTCGAGCTCTTCAATACTTTCATTCAGGTATGTAAGTAGAGCTTCATATTCGCTTACCTGTACATTGAGCATTTCAAGTTCTGTTTCTGTCATCTCATATTCCTGTTCTGAAATCAATTCCCGTTCCCAAAGTTCAGATACACGATTAAACTCCGACCGAACTCGCGACCTGGTCAGTTCAGTCTCAGCTAGTGAAATGCGTGTGTTGATCTCCTCAATTTTCAAATCTTCCAAATCAATTCGAGCACGCTGTTCACCCGTTGTCATATCCAGACTCTCGCTGATCAAGTCGATTTCAGCTTTTACTTCATCGATCATTGCGTTTACCAAAAGAGAATCCGATCGATAAATCTGCCCTAGAAGCTGGCCACTTTCGACATAATCATACGGTTCGTAATAAAAATTGATTAGCATACCATCATCAGGACTGGCAACCCTGGAAGAGTCAGATACCACCTCTCCAATCATTCCGGGAGTACTCACCTGACTGCTCCACAATGACGCTATGATAAATCCCGATATAACAAATACCAGTAATGGCAACACTTTAACACGTAATTCGCGTAGTTTCTGTTTGAGCGGAATAGGTATCGGTTCATATTTGTTCATTTCTATAACTCCGACTCATCTTCTGCTCTCAGGCTGCTGACTCCTGATACACCTTTTATCTCATTAATCTCATTCAGCAGTAGATCTACACGGTCCGGATCACGCAGAAGCAATCGATATGACAAGTGCGTTTCAGTCACTCCTTGTTCAGATCGTTGTGATGCGAGAGTGATCTTAAGTGCATGCCTTTTGAAAAAAGATTGTAGCTCTTCCAGTTTTGACAACGGTTCTGCCCATTTTAGATTTAAAATTAAATCATACCGCTGACGAGCCCCAAAATTTGTAAACCAAATAAACACCAGGACTGTAGAGGCCATCAGTACCCCGACCATAGCAGTAGTAAATTTTTGAGTCCCACAAGCCATCCCAACTACAATGACAGATAGTATATACACAGTGTCTAATGTATCTCTCAGGATATTTCGAAACCTCACAATTGCAAAAACAGCTAACAGGCCAAAAGCCGTTACCAGATTATTATCGAGTACCATCATCACCAATGCAACCATCATCGGGATGATAATGATTGAACTCACAAAATTACGCGAATAAGAGAGGCCGCTATGAGTGTACATATAAACCCAGGCTAATAACTGACCACACATAAATGCGAGCAAAAGTGCCATAATCAGTGTAGGCAGATCCGTTGGAAGTGGTGCTGTATCACCAAATTGTAACCAATTATCCATATTCAATTACTCTTTAATAAACGTTAATCAAAAACGTGGCTGGTTAAGCCAACTTAATTCTTTTAAACATCAGACCTTCAATACTATCTACATATTTTGCTGCTGATTCCTTTCTAAGATGAAAATATTGCGTCATTTCTTGTAACCAGTTTGGAAACCGATCTGTAAACTTAAGTTCCAAAATCACATTATCGCCAAAAACTTTAAAATTTCCCGAATCTTCAGTGAGTATACTTCCCCCTTTCACTTTTTTACTTTTAACTTCTCTATCGAATGTAACCCTCACTGAGTTGCTATCCAACGGCTCATATGCTTCTCTTTTATACGAAACATGCATGGTTGGCTTGGCTATCATTAGATTCTGCAAATAGGAAAACTCATCCAGAATATTCTTTTGCTCTGCAGTTTTATAAACCAGATGATCCATAGTTGGGAATTGACCTGTTAATAGCTCCTCAACAGCCCAACGGTGTACTCTGGCTCTTTTTTTACGGATTACTTTGTCATGGCGGCGTTTAATCTCAAAAAATACAGGAGATTCACTATAATCATAATATCGTATTCGAATTTTAAATCGATTTCGGTCACCATTGATTGTATCCTGAAATGTTTTTAAATCATCAGAATCGATATAGAGACTATTAACACTATAAGAAAGATCCGGCTGTGTGATCCCATAGGGGTCACACGATAGATAGTTCTGAACAAAAAAACGGATCTGTTGTGCTTTTGCTTCAGATATTCTGTATTTCAGTTCAAATCGCTGTTTCTGTAATTTTTCCATCAAACTTGATCTCTTGGCAGTGTGGTTTTTTCCTGACAACTAGAATCAACCCACACAATAACGGCTATTTATATAAGAATAATTATATCTGATGAGATATAAAAAAGTTTACTCAATTAATTAATTCGTCAAAAATACTTTGTAATTTTTCATAAAATCAGTTGTGTTATTTAATGACACTCATCCTGAGCGTCTCCGTAAATTCATTTGTAGTAATCCTGTAAAGATAAACTCCGCTTGCTAACATGGAAGCGTCGAACGAAACCGTATGTCTGCCCGCTTGAACCGATCGATCTACCACGGTCTTGATATATTGGCCTGATACTGAGTAGATCTCCAGTTTCACATGTTGATTTTTTGGAAGATCATACTGAATTGTACTGATCGGATGAAAAGGGTTCGGAAAATTTTGATACAATTTAAAAGATGAACTGCTCCTATAATTAATTGTGAACTTTTTTGCTGATATAAGGTTAGAATTATAATTAGATTCAACCTGTACCGTATCTTAGTAGTACCGATCTATAAAATTTTTCACTTTACAAAAGTAAATGGCTAAATCTTTTATACTGCTTTTATTAGCCCTGTTTATCTGGAATTCATCATTATATGCCCAGGAAACAGAAAGTATGGAATCCAGTGTGACCAGGGCACTTGAATATTTTATAGATGGTATCAATGACTTTGAAAATCAGGATTATGAGGAAGCCCTTGATAACCTGATTGCTGCCCATCTTCTCTTTTCTGAAGATGCAGGTATCAATTATGCTC
>JAGXIS010000139.1 GCA_024635465.1 Bacteroidota bacterium
GCCAGTAAAAACGGGGTGTTTCTATCCCATGGCAGTTCTCTGAATGTATTGAGATCGATGGTTGCGGTTGAATCCGGAAACCCGGTATGCCACCCTGCAATACTTTCATGTTCGTAGATCTCATCCATCACATCCCATCCAAAGATGACATTGCAAAAGCTAATATCCTGATGAAGATGTTTAACAAACTTATCAGCAGAGACAGCTTTTCCTCTTAAGACGCCGTCAATATCGGTTACAGCATATTTGATACGGTTATGGTTTCCGTCTCGAATGCGATCAATTATCTCTTTGTCTTTCATTCCTTTCAAACTTGATTCGGCAGATCATCAAAAATCAGAAAGAGTTCGAGTGGTTTTGCCACAAGCAATCAAATCTGATTTGTGCAAATTACGGTTTTTAATTCAGTACTATGTGAAGATTTCTTTCAACCCGTCCTGATAAAATAAAAGCCCCGGTTTAGTTAAAAACGGGGCTTTTTGAAGATGTCTTGATTTAAGATCAATTAATATTTTACTGCAGACACCGTTTTGATGATTCGTGCAGCTACTTTATAAGGATCTGCATTTGATGCCGGTCTGCGATCTTCCAGTCGACCTTTCCATCCATCATCTACCGTTGATGGCGGAATACGAATAGAAGCGCCTCTATCAGAGATTCCATAACTGAATTTGTGAATCGATTGTGTTTCGTGCTTACCGGTCAGTCGAAGTTCATTGTGGGCACCATAAACAGCTATGTGCTCTTTGATGTACTTGCCAAACTCATCACAAACCTTGGTCATGAATTCCTTACCACCTTTATCGCGCATCATTCCATTCGAAAAGTTACAGTGCATTCCTGAACCATTCCAATCTGTATCACCCAGTGGTTTTGGATGTAAATCGATGGCAACACCATATTTTTCAGCTGTTCTTTCGAGCAGAAAACGTGCGATCCAAATCTCATCTCAGGCACGTTCTGCACCTTTAGCAAAAATTTGATATTCCCACTGTCCGGCAGCCACTTCACCATTTGTACCTTCCACATTCAAGCCTGCTTCAAGACATATATCAAGATGCTCGTCTTTTATCGCTCTGCCAAATGCATTTTTAGCACCTACTCCACAATAGTATGGACCCTGTGGAGCCGGATAACCACCTATTGGGAATCCAAGTGGTAATCCTGTGTCGATATCAATCATAAAATATTCCTGTTCGAAACCGAACCAAAAATCATCATCATCTGTACCTATTGATGCTCTGCCATTTGTTGCGTGAGGTGTACCATCTGCATTTAACACTTCACACATCACCAAATAACCATTCTTTACATCAGGATCCGGATAAATAGCAACTCCCTTCAAAATACAATCAGAAGAACTGCCAACTGCTTGTTGCGTAGAGCTTCCATCGAATCCCCAATTTTTTACATCTTTCAATTTTCCGCTGAAGTCATGACGGACAAGGGTTTTGCTTCTTAAAGTCTGGGTAGGTGAAGTACCATCAAGCCAGATATATTCGAGTTTGGAGTAAGCCATAGTAAATTCGATTGAGTTTATTTACGGTTGAAATTAAATTTGAAATGGTTTGAGCTGAAATCAGTTTATTTGCTGATTAGTCATATTATTTCTTAAAGAACATTTGAGACATCGACTTTGCCAAATCAATGCTCTTACTAAACCGTAAAAATATAGAGAGCTTCAAAGTTATAAGAAAGTTTTTTAATCAAATAAATATTAACATCTAACTAAATTTATATAAATGAATTTTTTTATTAATTATTTAAATTGAAAGCGCTTTTTCTTTTATGAATTTAAAGTTTGCACAGTCGATACCGTAACGTCACCGTATTTTTTTAAGCACTTTTTAAATCCGTATCTTTTTTCCTTTGTTTATCCACACTTATCCACAGTTATTTTGAAACCTAAAAGCTCTAAAATTTTGATTTGGCTGCGCGCATCAAGGCCACAAACACTTGCTGCAGCACTTATTCCTGTGATGGTTGGAGTCTCAATTACCTACTCAAATGGCTATTTCCGTTGGGACATCTCATTGATGGTTCTACTCTGTGCAATTCTCATTCAGATCGGCACCAACTTTGCCAATGACTATTACGACTTTGTGAAAGGTGCGGATACCGATGAAAGAATTGGATTTGAAAGGGCTACATCTGCGGGGTTGGTCACGCCGGAAGCGATGCTTAAAGCAACACTCATCACAATGTTTATAGCCTTTATCGCCGGACTCTATCTGGTTTGGATAGGCGGATGGATTGTACTATTAATTGGTATTCTTTCGATTCTTTTTGGAATACTCTATACGGGAGGACCTTACCCCCTCGGATACAATGGCTTAGGTGATCTATTTGTATTTATTTTCTTCGGCATTGTAGCAGTGATGGGTACTTATTACGTTCATGCACTTCAATGGAGCCACTTTTCATTTTGGGCATCTCTTCCGGTAGGAGCATTGGCTGTAAATATACTGGTCGTAAATAATTTAAGAGATGTGGGGCAGGATATCCTATCCGGTAAACGGACATTGGGTGTTTTACTCGGCGAAAATGCCTTAAAATGGGAATATTCGCTATTACTCCTACTTTCGTATGTTATTCCATTTGTGATTATGGTCAGGTTAGAATCCGGTTTATGGATTTTGTTGCCTCTTCTCTCGCTACCGATGAGTATACCTTTGATGAATCAAATATGGAATCATGATGATAAAAGACGTCTCAACCGAACGCTGGAGCGAACAGCGCAATTTATGGTACTGTACGGAGCCCTTTTTTCAATTGGAATCTTGCTGATGTAGTATGATCGCATTCTATCAATATCAGTTACCTTTTCTGACCCCTTTAAAAACAGGGGCAGGTGATATTTCATCCAGAAAAGGAATTCTAATTCATTTTCAGGATGCAGATTTGGATGTCATTGCCGAAGCTTCTCCCCTACCCGGTTTTTCGAGGGAGTCCTTTCAATCAGTGAGTACCGATCTGTTAAGTATCAAAACTGAGCTCGATGCATTTTTAAAGAGCCTTTTTTCTATTGAGGAACTTTATCAGTTCATTAGTGGGTCTCCATCCATTCAATTTGCCATCTCCGATTTAGGGCGTAAAATTATTCTTACACGGGGGAAGCAGTCGATTAACCATCCACTCTTTCAGTCCGTAAACAAGTCCGTACTTGTGAATGATATTGTGGGCTACCATCATACTGAAACCACTAAACGTCTTATTTTAGAAGCATTGGACAGAGGATTTAAAACGATCAAGATCAAAACGCCATCACCTGATCCAAATCTTGCGACTGTACTTCGTGATGTTTATAAGGAAAAAGAGGAGGTAAAGTTCAGGCTGGATGCCAATCAAAGCTGGGATGAAGAGAAATTAAAAACTTTCAACCGATATTTTAAAAATATTCCCATTGAATATATTGAGGAACCCTATGCACTGCAAGATGATGAAGAGATTAATAGAACGTTATCCCTTTCAGACTACCCGATCGCTCTAGACGAGTCTATTGCCGATTTAAATCATCTTACCAAACTACTAAAAAAATTTCCCGATCTGTTTGTCATTATCAAACCGATGATGCTGGGAAATATTTTTGAACTTTCAGAAACATTATCCAAGTATCGAAGTAGTTACAAACGTGTTGTTATTACCACATCATTAGAATCGGCAGTGGGTCTCGAGACAATATCTTACTTAGCTGCGACTTTAGGTGATAACAGCCGTGCTCATGGGTTGAACACCGGAAAACTGTTTCGGAAAGACCTTATCACTGTTGATGATATGAAAAACGGGATTTTAGATCTTACAAACCATTCAGATTCACTGATAACATTGGATCAACTGGATCAATCCATGCTAATAGAAATTCAATGATTTAAGATCAACAGAATACTGATGACTGATTTACCGGACGATAATCACATTTTTCTAACAAGTAAGTATCAAACCTATTACTATCGACAACTGTTTGGTTTTGCAAAGTGGCTGAGTCAGGATTTAAGCAATAATAACATTGAACCCTCGGAAAAGGAACCTCTTCTGATCTTTACTGATCAATCAGATGAAGTGATCTTTCTAATTGCTGCTTCTTTTTTACTGGACATCCCGATATACCCGCTACACGCCGATTCAACGACACCTGAAATCAATCAAGCTCTGGCTCACATCACTCCGTCTGCCCGTTTTTATGGAAACAGACATCCTTTTGATAAACTCGACGATATTCCCGCAATTTCTATTCAGCCCCGGCATATCAACATCCCAGGTGAGTATGACCCTGCCCTTTTTACCTTAGATCGATCGGAATCTTGTGCGGGATACTTTTTGACATCCGGTACTACATCCAATCCAAAAATAGTCCCGATCAAACGGGATCAGATTTATGCCGCGGCGGAAGCATCTGCAGATAATCTGCAACCGGGAAAAGATCGGTATTGGTTATTATGCCTACCATTGAATCATGTAGGGGGTATAAATGTGATCTATCGCAGTTTAATCTATCAATCCGCTATCTATTCGGTTCAATCTTTTAATGTAAATGAATTACGCATACTGTTAAATAACAACCCTACTTTTGAAGCGGCTTCGATGGTTCCAACCATGCTTGCAAAGCTCATGGAGGATAAATTCTTTAAAGTGCATTATAATTTTAAAGGGATATTGCTAGGTGGCGGACCTATCGATCCCGATATGATTGAACGTGCCGTTACTCGTGGAATTCCGGTGATCATCAGTTATGGCATGACCGAAACTTGTGCTCAGATCGCTGCCAATCCATTGCTAAAAGCCGGTGGCAGGTATATCCCAAAAAGCAGTGTTGGGAATGTTTTTAAGGCTAACAGTGTGGAAATTCGAAGTGAAAATGGAACTCCCGTTCGCTATAATGAGCCGGGACAGATATGGCTAAAAGGACCACAGGTTTTTGAAGGATATCTGAATCCAAAAGAAACAAGAGCTGTATTTGATAAAGACGGTTGGTTTAATACCGGTGATTTTGGTCATCTCAATAAAAATGGGCATCTCTTTATTGATACTCGAAAGAGTGATAAAATTATTTCAGGTGGTGAAAATGTAAATCCTATTGAAGTGGAATCAGCGATCAACAAAATAGAAGGGATTTCAGAATCTGCAGTTATCGGAGTTCCTGATGATAAATGGGGTCAAAAAGTCGTCGCATTTATTGTACCGGCAGATGAAGAAGCACCCACTACGGATCTTATTGCGTCAACACTCAAAAAAACTCTCCGAGATTATAAAATCCCGAAAGAGTTTATTGTTGTTAAAAGCCTTCCTAAAACATTGATGAAGAAGGTGAAAAAAGGTGTATTGCTGAAAGAGTATTTGAAAAAATAAAGGATTTTAGTGACTACTCTTGATATGTGGCAACACCAATACCCGAATCGCCCATTCCGAAGTAGAGGAACCAGGTATCACCCAGTTTAGCCAGGCCTTCGATAAATACTACATTCGGAATTTGTCCATCCACTTCCAGTTCATAGTCGGGTTCCATAAAAAAGTCATCAGAACGCTCTAAAAGATTTGTGGGGTCGTTGATATCAAACAGTGCCTGACCGGTTCTGTAAACCAGATCATCGTCTGCTGAGTTATAAAGCAATAAGATTCCATGATCGGTAATAACCGGAGTTGGGCCGGGTTCAATCAGTCGACTGTCGAACATCCCCTCTCTGGGTGTCATGACCGGCTCCTCGATGGGTGTCCAGTTGATCAAATCCTCAGACCACGCAGCCCAGATGTTGGTATCACCAAAATACATCCAATACCGACCGTTGATCTGAGTCGGGACAATTGCGCCTGCTTTAGTCCAGCCGAGTTGAGGAAAGATCAATCCGTGTCTCTCCCAGGTTAACAGATCTGTTGAAGAAGCCAGTGCTTGTCGGGCAGTTTCTCCGTCATAGGCCGTGTATGTTAGCCAGAATGTGTCATCAATTTTCACAATGCGCGGATCTTCTGTTCCACCGGGCAGTTCAAATTCATCAAGAGGCTCATAGATGGGATCCGGGTGACGCTCAAAATGATAACCGTCGTCGCTAATGCCCAGTCCAATTCGGGATGTGCCGTTCCAGACCCCGACGCCGGTTGAATCTTCTGCTCTGTAGAGCATATAGATTTGATCATTATCAGCAAAAGCGGCCGGGTTAAAAACATCCTTTGCTTCCCAGGTGTCGCCTTGTGGTGTAATGATTGGATTGGCTTCATATTTCACAAATGGTCCTAATTGCCAGTCAACGGATTCGTTTGTGTTGCATGATATGAATAGAAGTGCGGAGAAAATGAAAATGGAGAGTGATTTCATATTCATGATATTTAATCTGAATTTTGTATAAATAGATACGAACTTCGTTTCGATTAAAGTATAACGTTCTTATATTAAATGCTTACCAAAAAATTATGCCTGGGTGGCGGAATTGGTAGACGCGCCGGACTCAAAATCCGGTGTTAGCGATAACGTAAGGGTTCGAGTCCCTTCCCAGGTACAAAATCAAGGGTTGAAGCTGTTGCGTAGCGAAAGTCTCGAGAATTCGGGAATTCAGGGTTCAGGGTTCAGGGTTCAGGCAGTAAAATAGTCAACTGCACATCTATAC
>JAGXIS010000140.1 GCA_024635465.1 Bacteroidota bacterium
ACCTATCTGTTGAAAATTTATCCAAAAGTTTTGGACTGAAACCACTTTTCGAAGGATTTACTTTTGGCATCTCACGAGGCGATAAAACGGCTCTGGTGGCTCAGAATGGGACCGGAAAGTCAACACTCCTGAAAATCCTATCCGGTAATGAGACTCAGGACGGTGGCAAATTGATGGTTCAAAACGGAATTCGCATCGGCTATTTGGAGCAGGAACCTGAGCTGGATCCAAGTTTGACCATTCGGGAGTACATTTCACTCGGAAACTCAGATGTGATTCGGATCATGCAGCGCTATGAAGAGGCGGTAACTGCACAGGCGGAAGATTTTAACGAACAGACACAGGATACGTTCATGAAGGCCACGGCGGCTATGGATGCTGCAAATGCCTGGGATTATGAACAACGGATGGAGCAGATTTTAAGTAAGCTCAATATTCTGGGCCTGAATCAGTCGATCGCTTCTCTCTCGGGTGGTGAAAGAAAACGAGTAGCACTTGCATTTGTACTCCTTGATGACCCGGATCTATTGATATTGGATGAACCGACGAATCATCTGGACATCGATATGATAGAGTGGCTTGAGGCGTACCTTGCCGGCAGTAAAGTGACTCTTTTTATGGTAACTCACGACAGGTATTTTTTGGATCGTGTCTGTAATCATATTCTGGAGATGGAGGGTGGAAAGCTTTTCCACCATAGAGGGAACTACAGTTACTTCTTGCAAAAAAAGGCTGAGAGAGAAGAAGTAGAACGAACAGAAGTCGCCAAAGCGGGTCAATTGATGAAAAAAGAGCTCGATTGGATGCGAAGACAGCCCAAAGCGCGTACTACAAAATCAAAGTCTCGTATTGATGCTTTCTATGAGACCAAAGAGAAAGCGAATCAAACAAAGTCTGACCAGGAGATGGAGCTAAGTGTCTCGATGAGACGAATTGGCGGTCAGATATTGGAGCTCGAAAAGATCTCAAAGTCCTATGGAGAACTCGTTATCCTCGATTCATTTACATACTCTTTCAAAAGAGGTGAAAAGATTGGTGTGATAGGGAAAAACGGAGTTGGGAAAAGTACTTTTTTGAAGATTATTACCGGTGAAGAGAAAGCGGATGAAGGTGAGATTAAAACCGGCGCTACTATAGAAGTGGGTCATTACCGTCAAAAAGGTATTGAAGTTGATGAAGAGAAGCGAGTAATCGATGTGATTAAAGATATTGCACAGGTTATTGAATTGGCAGATGGGAAGCAGATATCAGCGTCTCAATTTTTGGAGCACTTTATGTTTACGCCGGAGATGCAATACACTCCGATTCATAAGCTAAGTGGTGGTGAGAAGAGGCGAATCGGATTGATGATGGTCCTCATCAAAAATCCTAACTTTCTGATTCTGGATGAACCTACCAATGATCTGGATCTGACGACTCTTCAAAAATTGGAAGAGTTTTTGTCAGGATTTGGAGGGTGTCTGATTATCGTTTCTCATGATCGATTCTTTATGGATCGTTTGGTGGATCACTATTTTATTTTTGAGGGGGACGGGGTGATCAAGGACCATCATGGCACGTTCATGGAGTATCGTGAACTTCAGGCTGAGGAATTGTCTGCGCAAAAAAAAGAGAGTAAAACGAATGAAAAGAAGAGTGAACCGAACCCGGCAAAATCAAAACCAACTGAAGAAGTAAAAAAACTTTCCTTTCAGGAGAAAAAAGATTTTCAGAAACTGGAGAGAGAGATAAGTGATTTAGAAAAAGAGAAGTCTGAGATTGAGAAGGCCCTTTCCGATGGCAAATTGTCGCCAAATGAGGTTCGTGATCAATCAGAAAGATACGGCGAACTCACGCAATCGCTCGATGAAAAGTCGATGAAGTGGCTTGAGATGGCTGAAAGGGTGTGACAACCATCCAAAATACACCGTCATTCAGATGAAGATCATGCGGGTTGGCTACCATCCTTAAAAAACCGTCATCCTGAATTTATTTCAGGATCTCAGGTTCATGGGTTAGTTAGTGTGATGAACTTTGCATACCTCATCGCCCCGAGATCCTGAAATAAATTCAGGATGACGTGGTGGAGTGGTAGGTCGCTTTCGCTCCTCTCCTGCACTCAATGTGACGTAATAAGTTATTGTTTTTTAAACAATAACCTACCCGTCAGTTCGAGCGAAGTCCCGACGCTTTATGGCGGGACGCAGTCGAGAACTCCATGCCGTGCAAGGAGCATCTCGACACACTCCGTCGCCTTTCGGCTCCTACGTTGCTCGATGTGACGTAGTTAAGTTATTATTTTTATTAATAATAATAAACGTCAGTTCGAGCGCAGAGCGGGAACGATAGTGACCAAACGAAGTCGAGAACTCCTTGTTAGTGCGCAGAGCATCTCGACACACTCCGTCGCCTTTCGGCTCCTACGTTGCTCGATGTGACGTGATTAAGTTATAAAAATAACAACCAAAAAAATCAAAACCGAAACTCTGCAGCTACAGTGGATCTAGTAGGCATCTCTTCTTTGGGCAGCATGTAAACTTTGCTTCCTCTTTTGAACCCGGTGATAGATAACCAGTTCAGGAGCTCAACATCATCATTGTTACCGTTATTGCTATACTGCACGGTGTGATTTTCTTCATCGTAAAAACCCCACTTCTGTTCATCTTTTGCGATAAAGATGGTGTTGGATTTTCCCATAACCGTAGCTTCAACGATATCACCCAGATTATTTGAATACATTTCTTTCGAGGATTCGCCGTAATTTTCAAGCGAACGATACATATCAGCCAAAAAGTGATTTTTAATAATATCCCAAGCTTTATCTCTCAGTATTTTCTCTGATAACTCATCTGGGTGAACCAAAACTTCAGCATCCAGCACCCGATTATAGTTATTTATTTTTCGATAAAGCGAGACATTCTCAGCAAGACCCACAAGAACGAGAGGATTTTCGCTTTGATTAAGAATGTTAGTAATCTCCTTTTCAACTTCACGGAGATACATTTCAACCACAATCATTTTATCCTCCTCATTTGCATTGTGCCCAAAATAGACGGCCTTTTGCCCTTTGGATCCGGAGTGAAACTGAAGTTGTTTTTCAGGATCAACTTCCAGATAATCGTCCACAGAGGTAGAAATATTATCAGGGGTAATATCTGCAACTTCATTTCGGGTGCACTGAAGCAGGCGCAACTTTTGGCGACTGACCGAAAGTAAGCAAAATGTACCATCCATACTTGTCATGGGGAGTAATGGCGTGATCAAAAAATGATCATTTACAAATACTTGTGCTTCTACAGGATAAGGAAGCTTGTATACACGAAAAGAATCTTCTGTGATGTACACGGCCATCCCTCGATCCAGATGTGACCAGTACAGCGGTTTATCCAGTAGTTCTTTTGCGGGCTTAAGTAGTTTCTCTATGTTTCCATTACCGGATATTTTCCCTGCCAATTTTTGACCGGCTTCGTTCAATAAATTTTTAAACCTGATTGGATCTTGTTTGGACTCTTCTCCTTTTTTATGAGTTGGAAGTGTAATGGTTACGAAAATTTCACCATCCTGATTGATCAATTCACTTATTGTTTTTTCACTTACCATCCTGATCTGTCTTTATTTAATGTTATGATGTGCTCTTTTAATTATAAAGAAATCTGTACATAAAAGGTTCCAAAATCTTTGCAATTGGTTGTAAATAAGCCATTTTTAAACGAATTTATCGATCGAGCAGTGGCGGTTATCAAATCCAACAATAAATGCTATCAATGGGACAATGGATAATATTTCACTGAAAGGGATTAAGAACAGCCTTGGGCCGGGTTTAATAATGGCAGCAGCGGCAATTGGTGTCTCCCATCTGGTACAGTCTACCCGGGCAGGAGCAGAGTTTGGATTTGCTTTGGTTTGGGCTGTGATACTGGCCAACCTATTCAAATATCCATTTCTTGAGTTTGGTCCGCGTTACGCTCTGGCAACGGGTAAAAATTTGATTGAAGGTTACTCCAAAATGAGCCGATGGGCACTTTGGATCTTTATCATTTTTACTCTCTCTACAATGTTTGCAGTTCACGCTGCCGTTACGATGGTGACCGCAAGTTTAGCCAGCAATCTTACCGGAATACAATTGTCTATTCCGGTTTGGAGCGGTATTATTTTAGTTCTTTGTATTCTCTACCTGGTGAAAAATACATATGCACTTCTGGATATCGCGATTAAAGTGTTGATGGTAATCCTGGCACTATCAACGGTAGCAGCGATGATTCTTGCATTTTTGAATGTAGGTTATCAACCGCAACCGGATCTATTGAAACCGGAACTTTGGACCGTATCCGGTGTTGCATTTTTAATAGCCCTGATGGGATGGATGCCTATCCCGATTGATGCGTCAACGTGGCAATCCATATGGACGATCGAACGTATGAAACAGACGGGGTATAAACCGAAGCTGAATGAAGTCCTTTTTGATTTTAATTTGGGTTATATCGGTGCGGCAGTCATCGCACTCTGTTTTTTAATTCTGGGCGCCTTGGTGATGTATGGCTCGGGTGAACAATTTGCTACCAGTGCTGCAGGTTTCTCTAATCAACTGATTGAACTTTACACAGTAGCTCTGGGTGATTGGGCCTATTACATCATAGTGATATGTGCTTTCACTACGATGTTTACAACCACACTTACGGTTACAGATACCTATCCCCGATTGCTCTCCCATTTTGTTACGATTTTACGACATGACAAATCAAATCAAACCAAAAAACCATCTTCTCATTCAGGTATATTGATTGGAGTAAGTTTGGGGACTTTGATTATTCTGATCTTTTTTGGTAACCAATTTAGAGTATTGATTGATCTAGCCACTACGATGTCATTCCTTGCAGCGCCAGTACTGGCGTATATGAATCACAAACTGATTCACCAGCCTGAAGTGTCCGAAGAGTTTCGACCTAAGAGGTGGTTATACTGGTTAAGTGTATCCGGTATACTATTTCTGTCACTGTTTGCATTCATATATCTCTACTGGATGTTAATTCAGTAAAAAAATCAGTCATGCCCAATATCAATCAGAAGTGTAATAAGATGACAACAGTACGATTTATTGGATTTACCATCCTGCTTTTGATTGTATCGCTACCGGTACAGGCTCAACTATATCAGACGCAATATCGTATTCCGGGACAGGATTGGATGGAGATCAGGTCTGAACAGTTTCGTTTAATCTATCCGGAAAGATATCGTGATGAAGCGATTCGTGCCATGACTATCTTGGAAAGTGACTACTCTGAAATAAAAAAATTAGTAGGCGGATCTGTTCGTAATTTTCCAGTGATCATCAATCCGGAAAACGATCGTTCCAATGGATTTGTATCACCGATCAACTTCAGGTCAGAAGTAGAGTTGTCACCCATATTGGGTAAAACCATGAATCCACGCTCCGGTGATTGGTTTGAACTGGTATTACCCCATGAATTGGTTCATGTGATGCATTTTAGTGTAAATCCACCCGCTCTTACACGAGCACTGGGACTTTTTTCACCCGATGTGAGAAGATCGGTTCATGGGGCTGCGCCACTTGGAGTGTTTGAAGGGATCGCTGTCCATCACGAAAGTCACGGTTCAGTACCACTTTCAGGTAGGGGGCATCACTCCTACTTTAGAAATCAATTCAATGCTCTGATTGATACGAGGCAGGAGTGGTCGATGGGACAGCTATTACATGTCTCCGATTTTACACCTCCATTCGATCGACACTATATCGGTGGGTATGAATTCACCCATTGGCTGTTGAATAATTATGGTGAAGAGGTGATTAAAGAATCTATCAAAACCCACTATAAATACCCCTTTTTAGGATATGGAACGGCACTTCGTATTACCACCGGAGATTGGCCCGGCAAACTTTACAAGGACTTTAGTGCAGTTAAAACCGCAGAAGAAAGAGAGCGTCGATCAAATCTGAGTGTAGATACATTTACGGAATCAGAGGAGGTACTGTTTGATGCTGATTGCAAAAGACTCAATCGTCCACTATGGCTGGATGATCAAAGCCTGATTTTTTATGGACGCAGTTGTAACAGATCTCCGGGTTTTTATCACTACAGTGTTGATGAAAAAAAATCCCGGCTCCTTCATGAGGTAATCATTTCGCCGGATCACCTATACTCGATGGACAGTGATAAAAAGTTTATCTACTACTCGAGATATCATTCAGATAGGAAGTATGACAATATTTTCCGCGGCGATCTTCAACGATTTGATATTGAGCAACAATCAGCAGAAAGGCTGACTCACGAGAAGAGAGTATTTTCACCCGAATGGTCTGAAAAGGAAATATATGCTCTGCAGGTTGATGGGACTGAAATGAATTTAGTATCTGTAAGTCCGGTGGACGGAAATGTAGCGGATCGCTTTGATAAACCGGAAAACTCTTCGGTGGTTCAGGTTGCAGTGAACCCACATAGAGAGGGGCACTATGCAGTGATAGGGAGAATTAAAAGTGTACAGGGAGTATGGCTGACCGATCTAAATGTTCAAGAACCCCTGTTTTCAACGAATCCGGATATTGTTTTTACGGATGGATCGGTATACGATTTGTCGTGGCATCCAACGGAAGAGAAACTGCTCTTTGTATCGGATCATACAGGGGTGATGAATTTGTATGAGTTTGATTTGGAGAAAAAGATCATCATGCAAATCACTGAAAGTCAATACAATGCATTTGAAGGTTCTTACTCACCGAGTGGTGATAGGGTTGCTTATATCAGTCAGGAAGGAAATGAACAGAGACTTTTTGTGATGGAAAAGTCCAATTTCCCTGGAGAATCGATAAGCAGTGAGGAGTGGGCATTTAATAGTCAGATTGAAGATCGGATGGATCGACCGTTGATGAATCGGGAAATAAATCGGAACATCGATAGCGAGGATTGGGAATTTGATCGATATCGAACCGGCGCCGGATGGTTAAAACCGCGATTATGGAGCCCTACTTATGAGAGAGAAAATGGGTTAGATCGTCTGGGTCTCAGGTTTGAAAGTATAGATGTGATGAGTAGTCAAAGTTATCAGGTGGATATAAACCACTATTCAGACCGAATATGGTACGATGTTGAGTATGTGAATCGCACTTATTTTCCGGGCTTTCGATTGGAGCTGTTTAATAGTCCGAATTTCACATCGTTGCGTCGGGAGATTGATGGGGAAGAGATCAGACTGGAAACTATCCAGCAATCGAGGGGTGGAGCCATAAAGGTGCCTATTCGATATCGTCTTGAAAGTAATATCCGATTCAGTTCATTTTTGATAGAACCGCAATACTTTATAAGCCAGATTCGATTTTTAGATCGATTTCAACCATCTGCTGCGTTATCGGATTTTGGGACAAGACACACCATTGGCCTGCGATCCGTACTCAATTACAGAATCAGGCAGTTTACCCGGGATGTTCAACCCAATAGCGGTGCCGTATTCTTTGCTGAAGGAAGATATGGTTTAAACAGCGATGAGTTTACCATCAGAGATAACCGGGCAAACATTGAAGTAAATCTGACCCAGAGAAAGGGGATTCGGGCCGGAGTCATCGGTTTTGTAGCCCCGCTCTCAAAATGGAATCAATCTTTGAGATTGGCAGCGGAGATCTACAGTCAGACAGACATACCGGTCTTCAATGTACGATCGAATTTTTCAGAACTTTTTAGTGGAACTCCGTTTCAGGAATCTAATCAAGTTGGAATTTTTAGTACCCGGTATACGATTCCTCTGGTTTATCCGGATGATGGGGGTCTGCTGCTACCCGCTTATCTTTCGAATGTATATCTGGTCCTTTTCACTCAGTCCATATCCAACTTTGATTCAGGGGTACAATTCGATGAAACAAGAACCGTTTTGGGTGCCGGGATACGTTCAAGATTCCGTATAAGCAATCTTTCATTTGATGTGGGAATTTCAATCGGCTGGGAGCCGGCACGTAAAGAAGTGACCTGGAACGCCGGTACGTTTTGATAGCTTCTGAAACTGATTTTCAGTAGATACGTTCATCAAACAGCGACAGATCGTTTTGGTTAATTAATGCAGAAAAAACCATCATTTTCCCACAACATTTTCCGAAGTTCACTTCATAGAATCAGGAAAATTTGTATACTAGTAATAGGCAATTATTCCAAGAGTACATCGACAGGTAGAAAGATTGAAATTCATAAGTTTGATATTTTGTATGAATAGAATCAAGTATTCGGAGTAAGACAAGAATAGACATATTTAATGATGTTGGTTTGTGCGGGGTGACACTCCCTTACCTCTTAAATGATAACAAAACGGAACATAAAATATGTCGTACCGATGGGTCTATCCAAGTACCCTGAAGGAGAAGGATATCTCTTTGTTGCAGGATCAGCTCAACATCCCGATAGAGATTGCTCAACTACTCACACTTCGGGGCATCACCGACTTTGACCGGGCAAAAATATTCTTCAGACCTGAAGAGGAAAAACTTCACGATCCCTTTTTAATGAAAGATATGGAGGCGGCGGCATGTCGACTCTCCACTGCGATTAGAAACAGGGAAAAAGTAGTTATCTACGGGGATTATGATGTAGATGGGACTACTGCGGTCAGTATACTTTACTTATTTCTAAAAGGGTTTGGTCTGGATGTAGAATACTATATACCCGATCGTTTCAAAGAGGGATATGGCATCAGTGAAGATGGAATTCATTATGCATTTCAAAAAAAAGCTGATTTAATTGTATCCGTAGATTGCGGAATTACAGCCATTGAAGAAGCAAAATATGTGAAGGAGCAGGGGATGGATTTAATCATCTGTGATCACCACACCGTTGGAAGTTCCCTGCCGGATGCTGTAGCTGTTTTGGATCCCAAAAGGACGGATTGTAACTATCCGTTTGATGGATTATCAGGTGCCGGAGTAGGGTTTAAACTCGTTCAGGGGACCGTGCAAAAGCTGGGTTTACCGGCTTCCACGTATGAGTCATTTTTAGATCTGGTTGCCATTTCAATTGCTTCTGACATTGTTCCGATCGTTGATGAAAACCGCACATTGATGAGGCTTGGGTTAAAGAAAATCAATCTTGATCCAAGGCCCGGAATTAAAGCACTGCTTGATCTGATAAATATCCAGCCGGGAGCGATCACAACAACACAGATTGTTTTTTCAATAGGTCCCAGGATTAATGCGGCGGGACGAATGGGAGATGCGACAACGGCTGTTCAACTGTTGATTGCTGAAGATTCTGTCATGGCAGATAAGTATGCACGTCAATTGGAGGCGATCAATATAAAGCGTAGAAGTACCGATACAGAGACGATGGAAGAAGCCATGGAAATGTTGGAAAACCAATTCGACATGAGTGAGACATCAGCAATGGTTCTGCACCATCCCGATTGGCATCTGGGAGTTATTGGCATTGTTGCGTCGCGTTTGGTAGACGCTCATTACCGTCCGGCAGTTATGTTGAGTACTGTTGAAGGTAAGATCAAAGGATCGGCCCGATCGATCAAAGGATTTAATATTTATGATGCATTAAAAGAGTGCGAAGATCTGTTGGAGCAGTTTGGCGGACACGAGTTTGCAGCCGGATTAACCATGGATATTCAAAATTTGGATGAGTTTCGGAACAGGTTGAATGATATTGCTAGTACGATGCTTTCGGAAAATGATTTCAAACCGGAGTTGGAGATATCTGCTATTCTGGATCTCAAAAAAGTGAATACCAAATTTTGGAAGTTATTAACGCAGTTTGAGCCATTTGGTCCTGAGAATCAACAGCCGGTTTTTGTGAGCCGTGACGTAACTATTCAAGGTGTACCCACGATTGTCGGAAATGGTCATCTGAAGATGAGAGTAAAACAGAATGGCTCTGCTGTGTTTGATGCCATTGGTTTTAACATGCACGATTTTGAGCCTTTACTG
>JAGXIS010000141.1 GCA_024635465.1 Bacteroidota bacterium
CGCCGTATGCCCTCATTCATTCGAAAGAAGATTTGATTAATTTTGGATCAAAATATGGCTGGCCATACCTGCTTAAATCATCCAAGGGTGGATATGATGGATATGGGAATAAAACCGTTCGTGATAAAACCGCAGCGATTGATGCCTTTGAGCAGTTGGGAGGGTTAAAAGGTCACGATATTCTGGCAGAAGCTTTCGTAGATTTTACTCATGAATTAGCCGTACAGGTTGCCAGAAATGAAACCGGTCATATAGTCTATCCTTGTTGTGAGACCGTTCAGGAGAGTCATATTTGTGTAGCTGTAAAGAGTCCGGCACCAATTCCGGTTGATGTTCAAAAGAGGGCACAGGAATTAGCACTACAGGCTACAGAGGCCATTGATGGAAAGGGCATTTTTGCTTTTGAATTCTTCCTCACAACAAACGGTGAGTTGTTGCTCAATGAATCAGCGCCCCGACCCCATAACTCCGGGCACTACACGATTGAGGGTTGCATCACGTCTCAGTTTGAAAATCATGTCCGAGCGGTGTGCGGTTTACCTTTAGGTGATTCCGGGCTGACCAAACCGGCTGCAGTCATGATTAATTTGTTAGGAACAGATTCGCGTCCTGCAGTCATAGAAAATACAGATGCAGCCCTATCAGAAAGTAACGGTCATTTACACTTCTACGGCAAGCTACAGAGTAAACCGGGCCGAAAAATGGCACATTATACGTTGTTAGGTGATGATCAAAATGATACCTACGAAAAAGCACTCACGCTTACCGATTGCATTCGCATTTAATTTTTTTTTGAATACCTCGTAGCCGGTCCTTTAATACAATAGTTATTGAAGGATTTTCCGACAGTTAAAATGCAACAGGCAGTTCAGGTAATTGAGAAAGTTATAGATCAACTGCTTCAGCCACAATGATCATTAAGATTTTATTGGATTACTGACTATCAGGTGGAACAATAGAGAGCCTCAAAGGATAGGCCTCATCAATATTTACTCTTTCAGAACTATTCTTCTCAAGAGACAAATAAGAGACTCCTAATTGATTATGAGCAGCCTCATTTTTCAGATCTGCATAAGCCAGTTTAATTTCGTCCAGTAATTCAAGGTATTGATCGTATGGAGTCATTGGAACCGTTTTTATTGCAATGATAACCATACTCGGATCTGTATCACTGCTATTCACAAATCGTTTAACGCTCTCTCTTACATCGTTTAAAGTCACCGGTTCTTCATTCATCAACAGTATACCCTGTTCATTCATCAAAATTTGCATCAGGTTCCCGCCCTCCATTGGTACAGGTGGAGCCGGTGGTGCCTCAGGTAGCATAAGGGTTTTTGCATTCAAACGCTTTTCCGGTGATGGAACCAGAGGGGGTGGCGGAGGTGTATTTGGATCTGTGATTTCATCTTCAACTGCCTGAATGGCTTCATACAGATCTATTACCTCATCATACATTTCCTCAAGCTGATCAATGTTTGATTGAATCGGCTTTATGGCCATATATCGATTTGCACTATCCAGGAACGCATTTGTAGCTTTTTCAAGCTCATTTCTTTGATTATCACTGTCTGTAGAGTAGTTAATCCTTAAGGCTCCAAATTTTCGAAGTGAATTTTGTACATCTGTTATCATTCCAAATTGTGCTTCTGGATTTACTTTGAGATGTACCAATCCTGGAGATTCAGGAAGCTCTGACAAATAATTCTCCAGTTCATGTAAAGTTGTTCGATTACTATTCATCATCAGAGAACTATCATCCAATATTTCAATGCTAAGTTCATCTGATGATTCCATATCAGGTGCTAGATTGTGCGAAGTAGAGTCACAGCCCGGTAACAAGGAAATGGATACTATCAAAGGTATAGCAACCAATAATTTCAAAACAGAACGATAAGTAGATGTTGATTGAGTCATCATTTGCAGTCTTTTTTTAGTTAGGGAGTAGTTCAGTCTGCTCGACAGTCCGTGTGAAGGCTGAATCACCAATGATTTAAGCAGAACTTTTTGATAGTTTTTTAAGCTATTACCTTGTGCGAGAACGGCCTCATCAGCCAGAAACTCATGATTTAACAGGATGGCATTCTTATAAAGATAGATCAGCGGGTTAAACCAAAAGAGAATCTTCAGGAATTCAACCAGAAGAATGTCCAATGAGTGTTTTTGTCGGGCATGGGTCACTTCGTGTAGGATCACCTCATGTGGGATTTCTCCATTCAGATATCTTCTTTTATTCAAAAAGATTTTATTAAGAAAAGTATGCGGGGTGGTATCCTCTCTCAATAGGACAATGACAGTGCCATTATACAATCTCTTATCACTTCGATCAGTTTTCAGTTGAATTCTATGAACAATCCGGATCAGGCGTATAAACATGCCACTCGAGACAATCATATAGATCAGCCATGCTGCCATCGGAAAATTGATCCTTCCCGTTTCAGATCCCTGATTGAATGCCAATGCAGATTCAGTATCAAGTTCATACCACTCTCCGCCCTGTATGACAATATTTTCGTTTCTCTCAGAGATTAAAAAATCTAAAAAACTAAAAGCATTTGTCGGAAGGTCTATCATTCCAACAGGAATAATCGGAATGGTAAACGAAAAGATTAAACTGAAGATCAGAAATCCTCTGTTTATGCTGTGCATCTTCTCTTTTTCCAATAACATGTGATAGAATAAAAGTAGAAGACCCAAACTGATAGTTGAGTAGATCAGATATATAATCATTTTTCCCTCCTCTCAATCTCTTTCTCAACAATATCTTGCAGCTCCTCAAGCTGTTCCGTCGTTAAATCGGTCTCTCTGGTAAAAAAAGAGGCGAATGTTGCGGGAGAATCATCAAAGTATTTCTTTATCAAACCATTGATGTGCCGGGAAAAATAGTCCGATTTTTTAACGATCGGAAAGTACTGCCGGGAACGGCCCATCTGTTTATAGTCAATGAACCCCTTGTCTTTCATTCTCTTGAGAAGTGTCGCTACTGTAGTATTTGCAGGCTTAGGTTCCGGATATAATTCAAGCAGTTCATTCATGAATGCTTTATTGGATTTCCAAATGTACTGCATCAATTGTTCTTCAGATTTTGATAGTTTCATAATTCTACATTGTTAGAGCTGTTTCTACAAGTGTAGAACTAAAATCTAAAAAATGCAAAAAAATATTTTTTACTAACCTGAAATCTTCAAACCCTTAGCGAAAGTCTATATGATTATATATTATTATTTTAATTATATTTAATGGATTAATATAGACTCTAAACAGTTGAAGTTATAAACTCTGAATTGCTGATATTTACCGTTATATTTTCATCAGTTTTTAATGCACGAGATTGGTATTCCATTAATATTATTTACTAACTAAACTCATTTTCACTGAGCATTCTTGATATAATTAGGTGATTCACACTCTTGCCAATATTCGACAATTTTTACAATTGTGTTTTTAATCTTTTGATAGTCATTTGATTTAACAAAGAAACCTTGAATAGATCTTGAATATGCATCAACGACATGCTGCTGCTCTGCACTGGTTGAAAAGAAAAGGTAGGGAATAGATTTTCGTCTCAAATCTTCATTATTATGAATTTTTTCTCGTAATTCCATGCCATTCAATTTTGGCATATTGATATCAGATAGAACGAGAAAAGGTTCAATTTCTGTAGTTTCCAAATATTTTAAAGCTTTTTCACTGTCCTCAAAAAAAATAAGTTTATTCTTATAATTCAGTTCTTCAAAGATTTCATTTAAAATATTTTGGTCTTCTGTGTCATCTTCTATAATGACGATCGCTCCGGTTTTATTCATTCGAGTGTGCCTTCAGATTGGTTATTTATTTCTCTCTATACAAGATAAACGTGTAAATGTGACATTAGTATTTATGCGTAGTTTTTTTGACAGCTCTCATTTATCCCGATAGTATCCTGGATACGTATCTTCTATTTGTTTCTCAATATCTCAGTTTTATTCATTCTCGATCCAATTGTTCCTTCTTAAACGAACATCATCGAAATTTTCAATCCACCATTCAGTGTCAAAATAAAACTGTTTATCAAGCTTTGGTGGATATGTAGACAATAGTTCTCACTCATCTTCAGTAAATGAATTACTCTATTAAATTCAAAGGTTAAGTTTCAAAAATGATATATTCATACACTAAATAAGATTTAAAGATTTATTCATGAAAGAGATAGACTTTGACTATAAACGTTTTTTCGATTTATCCCCGGATTTACTCTGTATTGCCGGTTATGACGGATACTTTAAAAAAATAAATCCGGCCGTCTCTAAGTTATTGGGTTATTCAGAAGAGGAGTTATACTCAACCCCGATTGATGACTTTATTCATCCCGATGATCATGAATTAACTTCAGCAACTCGGGAAAACATGAAAAAATCTAATCCGCTATTCTATCATGAAAACAGATATTTAAAGAAAGATGGTGAATACATCTGGTTGGCTTGGACAGCAATGCCAATTGAGGATGAAAAACTTGTTTTTGCAGTTGCAAAAGAAATTACGCATAAAAAACATCTTGAAAATGAAAGGCAAAAACTTCTTGAAAACTTTACAGAGGTAAATCATCAGTTAAAACAGCTGGCTTTAACTACATCACACGACCTTAGATCACCAATCAGTAGTATCATCATGAGTTTTGATTTGCTCGATACAACCAAAATCCAGGATCAGCAAACAAAAGAACTACTTGAAATCATTAAAACAACCGGCGAAAATTTTACACTGACATTAAATAACTATTTGAATGTGTTGAGCGACAAACATGGCATTGAATCAACTATCGAAGAGATTGACATTGAGCAGTGCCTGAATAATATGCTCCCTCCTATTCGCTTTCTGATTGAACGCAATAAAGCAACTATTCACACTGATTTTTCTGAATTCAATACCATTCGATTTGATCGAACAAAGCTTGAAAGCATCTTCCTTAATTTGATTTCCAATTCGATTAAGTATAGAAGAGTGAATTTCCCACCGAAAATTTCCATTCGTACAGAAGTTCGCAATGGAGAAAAATGCCTGATCGTATCTGATAATGGAATGGGGCTTGATATGGACAGAGTGAAAGATAGAATCTTTAAATTACATCAAACATTTCATAACCATTCGGAAAGTAAAGGTGTCGGACTCTACCTGGTTCATAATCACATAACCGGATTGGGTGGTAAAATAGATGTGAAAAGCAGTGTAAATAAAGGAACTACGTTTATCATTACGTTCAGTAAGAGCCTATAAAGGAACCAGGGAGTCTTCCAAGTCTTCATATCCTATCGATGCAATAATATAGTTTCTGTAAATCTGTTTAACACCGTATATGCATTGGTTCGTTAGTGAATTACATAGTAAAGTAATATTTTTGATCTCTTTGAATCTTTTAAACACCAATACCAAACAAATTAATCTACCTTATCGATGAGTGAAATTCAGCCTACAGTCAGTTATAGTTTTACCATGCGTCTTTATATTGAAAACAAACCCGGCATGCTTGCAAAAGTACTGAATACCATAGCCGATATGAAGGGTGATCCGGGTGCTGTTGATGTTGTCAAAGTGGAAGGTAATTTCAAAGTCAGGGACCTGACAGTCAGTGCCAGCGATGACGTTCATGCCAAAAAAATTGTTACTGAAATTAAAAAAATTAAGGGGATACAGGTAAGAAATGTATCAGACCGAGTTTTTTTACTTCATCTGGGCGGGAAAATTCGAATTCAAAACAAAGTGCCTGTAGATACCCGGGATGCTCTTTCTATGGCATATACACCCGGTGTTGGACGTGTTTGTCGTGCTATTGCTGAAGACAAAGAAAAGGCAAACACTCTCACAATCAAGCAGAACTCAGTTGCTGTCGTGAGCGACGGATCGGCTGTTTTAGGGTTGGGTAATATTGGGCCGGAAGCTGCAATGCCGGTAATGGAAGGCAAAGCGATGCTTTTTAAGGAGTTTGCCGATATTGATGCTTATCCAATCTGTTTAAATACTCAGAATGTAGATGAAATCATCAAAGCTGTTGAATGGATATCACCTGGATTCGGTGGCATTAACCTCGAAGATATAAGTGCCCCAAGATGTTTTGAAATCGAAGATAGACTTAAAGAGTCGTTGGATATCCCTGTATTTCATGACGATCAACATGGAACAGCCGTAGTAGTGATGGCAGCAACGATTAATGCTCTTAAATTAGTTGACAAGAAATTAGAAGATATAATAGTCGTGATCGTTGGTGCGGGTGCAGCCGGTGTTGCTATTATTAAAATATTAAAGAATGCCGGAGTGGAAAAGATATTATGCTGCGACAGTACCGGAATCATTAGCCGAAATCGCTTGCCGGACCTTAATGACAGTAAAAAATGGCTGGCAGAAAATACCAACACCGACAATATTGACGGGTCCGTATTGGATGCTACAAATAACTCTGATCTTTTAATTGGTGTAAGCGGTCCCAATAGTATTCCCAAAAAAGCTGTTGAAATAATGGGCAGAGACCCCATTGTATTTGCATTGGCAAATCCGGATCCTGAAATAATGCCGGAAGAAATTGACTCTATTGCAAGAGTCATTGCAACCGGACGAAGTGATTACCCTAATCAAATTAATAATGTTTTGGCTTTCCCTGGTATTTTCCGAGGTGCACTGGATGCAAGGGCTACAGACATAAATGAAGAGATGAAATTAGCTGCTGCACTGGCTATCGCTGAGCAGATCGATGAGAAAGATCTGAGTGAAGAGTACATCATACCGAGTGTCTTTAATAAACAGGTTGTTAGAAGAGTATCAAAGGCAGTTAAAGAAGCAGCAATAAAAAGTGGTGTATCTCGATAGATCCTATTCTCTGATGAGAAAAAAAAGAGTTTTAATCTGTGGTGCCGGTGCTGCCGGACTCACAGCCGCTATTTTTTCAGCTGAAAATGGTGCAGATGTTACCATTCTGGAGCGTACAGATAAAGCCGGGAAGAAGATATTGATGTCGGGCGGTACAAGGTGTAATGTGCTTCCGGTTGTCATGAAATACGACGATTATCACACCTCTTCCTCTACAAATCGCATGAGGAACATCTTTAAATCCTGGAGCCTTGAAGAGTGTATTCATTGGTTCAAAGAAGATATTGGTTTAGAGATGGACTGTGAAGTTGAAACCAATAAATGGTTTCCTAAAAGCAATTCGGCAAAAGAAGTGCGTAATCTTCTCGTTAAAAAAGCCCTCTCAGTCGGTGTTAAAATCATATACAACTGTGCACTTCAACGATTGGAAAAAAGGGGGCAAATTTGGCGTGTACATTCTAGTGACGATCGTTTTTTTGATGGAGATGCAATTATAATGGCTACCGGAGGCCTTTCTGTCCCAACCATAGGTACTGATGGCATGGGACATAAAGCTCTTAAACTGATAGGAATCAATCATACACTACTCTACGCAGCACTTACTCCGCTTACTACAAATGATTCAGCTTTAACATCTCTTTCCGGGATTTCACTGAATGTTGAGATCGATGTCTACATTGATAATAAAAAATATACTACGGCCACTCGCAATGGATTTCTTTTTACACACAGAGGATTTAGCGGGCCGTCTATTCTTGATATCTCCCACCTGGCTGTTACACAGCTCGATCAAAATAAACCTCTGCCGGAGTTCAGGGTCAATTGGAATGGTATGAGCCGTGAAGAGTGGGATCGCATCTTACAAAGCGAAAAAGGACTCGTAAGAAATATCGTAGCTAAAGAATTACCGGCCCGTTTGGCAGATTTACTATGCAAAAGGGCGAATATTTCCGAAAAATATTGTCATGAGTTAAAGAAAGAGAAACGAAAAAAGTTATTAACACTACTTACTCAGTTTCCGTTGCCGGTATCAGGGCATGAAGGATATAAGAAGGCCGAAGTCACCGGTGGCGGTATTCCATTAGAATCTGTTGATACCTCTTCATTGGAACTAACCTCACTGCCCGGTATTTATCTATGCGGTGAAATACTCGATCTGTTTGGGAGGATAGGTGGCTTTAACTTTTATTGGGCGTGGGTTACAGGCCGTTTAGCAGGTTTAAAATCATCTATTTCTGATGAGTGACCGCTCTTAGAACGTTCATATGAATCGATTCCAAGAAATATTAACTAAAAAGTGTTATCCCGTAATTTTCCGACCCATTGCCCTAGATATAAATCTGATCTTCTCACCCAGCGAAAAACGATCTAAATTCGTTTTTACAATACCCTTAGTGAAACGGGATTTTTTACTATAATCGATGTTAATGTCAACAATAACAGGCATCTCCTTGGTAGCGAACTGAAGTGCCTTTTCAATAGTCTGTTGGATATCATCATTCTTCTCCATCCTTAAATACTGTGCTCCCGTCGCAATAGCGACGCCTTCAAGGTCCACTTTTCCAAGCCGGGTACAAACTTTTCGGTTGTAGGGTATCTCCTGTCCCTGAGATATTTGAGATAATTCTCCATCATTAAATACCATAATGATGACACCCAAATTCAGCATTGTAGCCGTCAATAACTCCATTCCGGTCATCAAAAAAGCCCCATCCCCTGCTATTCCAACTACTTCCTTATTCCTGTTTCCTATTTTAGCCCCAATTGCTGCCGGAACACAATAACCCATGCAGTTAAAATCTGTCGGAGATATCAAATGGGATGGCGTTCTGACCTGAAAAAGTTCGGCAGTTAAAAACGTATGGTTTCCATCATCAACCGTCACAATAGCATCATCTTTTAATTGTCGTCTCAGTTCTTTAAAAAATAGAGCAGGATTTACTTTATCATCAATAGATGCATCTTCCCACTCCTTCTGATATGCTGTTTTTGCATCGCTTATTACCTTTTTTAGTGGATCCAATCGATCGCTTCGACTATCGATACCTTCAAGATGTGATAAAAGATTTTGTGCTACCTCCTTTGCATCACCGGTAATCGTAACTTTGGCGGGATAGTTTTTGTTAAATACATTCGGATTGATATCTGCATGTATTAGGTTCTTAGGTACTTTCATACCAAAACTGCCGGTCGCTATTTCACCAAAACGTGTACCTATCGCCAAAAGACAATCACAATCTTGAAAAGCTTCTTCAGAGGCTGGGACTGCATATTTACCGATTCCCATCCCGGTATGAAGAGGGTGTGAACCACTCAGGACACTCAATCCCTGAAGGGTAGTCGCCACAGGTGCCGCTATAAGCTCCGCAATTATCGCGATCTCTGCAGAGGCTTTCCGAGCACCCCATCCTACTAATATTCCCGGTTTTTTTGCCTTTTTTAATACCTCTACAGCATGGGCGATCTCTTTTTTATCGATCTCTGAAATTATCTGTTTCCTACTGTAATCAGGTATCCTTCTAATTTCACCCTTAAATAGCTGTAAATTTACCGGAATTTCCACAAACACAGGACCCGGCTCACCCGATATTGCGAGATCGTAAGCTTCATAGATCATGGGGATGATATCATCATGTTTTAAAGCTTTCCAACTCTTTTTGGTAATACCGGCAAGGATTGCGTGTTGATCGATATCATGGAGTTGGTAAGACCGACCGGTATCTGTACGAATCCCTCCCGAAATAACCAACATCGGTACACCGGCCAAATAGGCTTCCCCAATGCCACTTAACGAATGAGTCATACCAGCAGCCGGTACAATAACCAAACAACCCACACCATCCGTTGTTCTACTGATAGAGTCGGCCATAAAAGCTCCTCCCCCTTCATGCGTCACCAGTACGGGCTCTATTTCCGTCGACTTATTTAGCTCGTCATAGATTTCTGTATTGTGTACACCCGGTATTCCAAAAGTATATTTAATTCCTACCTGCTCTAATGCATGAACCACCAACCAAGCTCCTGTTTTTTTCATATATATTCTTTAACTGTTTGCACTGTATTTATTTAAATTTTTTATCTAAAATATTTATATAGTAAATATTATTCGATTTCTCTACCTGCTACTCTGCCGGTTAATATGCACCCGCCAAGAAAAGTACCCTCCAATGATCTCAATCCATGGATGCCACCCCCACCAAAACCAGCGGCCTCACCGGCTGCATATAGTCCCGGTATCGGTTCTCCATCCGGTTTTAATACCCTCGATTTAAGATCCGTCTGAATTCCACCCAAACTCTTACGGGCCAATATAAACTCGCGAATAGCAATCAATGGATACGCCTTTGCATCGTCAATCTTCTGAAATTTACAAGTTCGCAATCGGTCCCCCATAAATTGTCGTAGGTGAGCAATACGACGTAATTGATCGTCATTCATAAATTTTTTACCTCGGCCAATATTAGCATCAAAAGATCTGACTTCCGATTCTAGTAATTGCCCATCAACTGATTCATCACCATGAAGTTGATTCATTTTTGTTGCCAATTCCGTAACCGATGTAGCTGTCACGATATCAATACTCTCATCAAGTAATCTTCTTGTAAGTGGTTTATTACCGAATAGAAGTGTTTTGATAACACCTAACTTCTTTTTATCCCTAAAATCCGTCATATACTCTGAACCCGATACCGCAAGTTCTCTTTCCATGATCTTCCTATTCAGAATCTGCCATGAATAACCCCCCGGCTGTTTGCATATTTGTTCTACCAGATATCGGGTATCATAAGCTGTAACCAAAGGTACCGGACCAATTCGTTTCCCATTAGCATTAACCCACAAAGCTGATTTTGGAGGCACCAGACTTAAACCATGATTAGGTTTACGAGGCTTGGGGTGATGAATCCCGGCAGCGTAATGAAATTGTTTCTCCATGTGCGTCAGGTTCCCACCGGCTTTCTCAACAAACCTGTGCAGATCTCCATCTGCGAATTGATGCGATCCTGTAAGCATCTTTTTAGGTGGATCACCCCACGGTTTATACCAATTTTTTTTAACCAGATCCAAGTCACCACAGATCCCACCTGCTGCAACAATAATTGCATCTGCATTTGCCTGGAATTCTGTTTCCGTCTCCTCAAGAACTCCTCTACATCCGCTTATTCGACCATTTGTTGACTCGAGCCCGGCAACCCGATGTCCAAATTTCATCTTTAATTTATCTCGATTTGGATGGTTTTCAAGATGATTAATCAATGCTTCTATTAAACCATGGCCGGTCCCCCAAGTAATATGCCATCTGGGCACTGAATTTCCCGGCACGAAAAGTCCCCGTTCCGGCCAGTTCACCATACTTAAAAATGAGACGTCTTTCTTCTTTAACCACTCATAAATTTGCTCAATAGTGTTCTCTGTATAGTATTTTGCCCACTTTTTAGGCCAATAAGCATTCTCTTCAAACTGAGCAAAGGAGTGCCAATCTCGTAAAGCAAGATCCGGATGATCCTTAATTCCCATCTTTTTCTGTTCGGGAGTTCCAATCATACATATGCCGCCAAATGACCATCGTGCAAGACCACCAAACTCCTCTTCTACATCTCTGTCTAAAATCAAAACATGCTTTCCACGATCAAGCAGTTCGATTGTGGCTGAAATACCCGCTAAACCCCCACCTACTATGATTACATCTGCACTGTATTGAATTTTCGACATTTATCTAATGTTCACTTTAGATTAATAGATGGTATCATTTTAGATTCAAAGAGATCATTTAATCTAAAATGAATCTGTCAGAATGCCTATATTTCTTGTAAATTTTATACATCAGCATATAAAAAAATGATTTAATAATGCAAGAATGGGGAAAATAATGGCTAAAAAACCAACGATTGGAATTGTTATGGGAAGTGACAGTGATTGGGCCACAATGAAAGAATCAGCTGATATCCTTACTGAATTTGGGGTTTCTTTCGAGAAGAAAGTAGTCTCTGCTCACAGAACACCTGATTTAATGGCTGAATACGGTCTCACAGCTCGGGAAAGGGGGCTTAAAACCATCATTGCCGGAGCAGGGGGTGCTGCACACCTCCCGGGCATGTTGGCTGCTTATACGACACTTCCTGTAATCGGAGTGCCTATTCAGACCCGTGCATTAGGTGGTCTCGATAGTCTCTATTCTATCGTCCAGATGCCAAATGGAGTGCCGGTTGCAACCGTTGCAATAGGAAAGGCAGCCAATGCTGCACTACTCGCTTTGAGAATATTGAGTATAGAGGATCACAGCATTGAAGAGAAATTAGCGCTATATCATCAAAAAATGGCTGATGAATCGATTGATAAAACAAAAAATCTTATCTAAATATTTTTTTTTATAAAAGAGATCGATTGTATTCAATGACCTCTTTATAAGCTGCCAAAACAGCATAGGAAGTCTTGCCACTCATCTCCTTGCTAATATCCTTCACTGATCGAGTTGCATTGGATGGACAAAATGCCATTTTTACTCCTTTTAATGCAGGGATATCACCGCCTGTATC
>JAGXIS010000142.1 GCA_024635465.1 Bacteroidota bacterium
AGATGTGTATAAGAGACAGGATCTATGTATATCTATGGTTTTCAAGCCTTCATGAGACCACTGATAATAATCACTTTCAACAAATATCGACCCTGTCACCTCAATCCCTCGCAATTCCAAATATCTGACGAATGTATCCAAAAAGTAGTGAGAGGGATTTGAAACCGATAAAGGTTCCGTCTCATAATAGCCCTGTGGGAGTGTGCTTCTTAAAACAATCGTATTCGACCCCAAAATTCTTCTGTATGACTCTTCGTAACTTGTTCCTGGTGGAGTTATAATCTGTTCATTAATAAACTCAACATAAGGCGTTTTGAACGGAGACCATACAATTTCAGGATTTGATCCTACAGGACCCTCTGCAGTCACCTCCAGATTTACCACATTTGAATTAAATGAAAGTGCACTGATTTCGGGTGCATAATAGTAACTCAGATCATCCCACTCCCACCCTCTCGGATAAGGAACATCATCGAACAGGCCATCAAACCCAAATACATCTCCATCAATTCGTGTAATACCTCTTCCTATTAAAGTATTCACCCATTTTTCAAATACAAAAAGTGGATCATCATTATAAAAATTTCCATCGATACTGGGATCACCTACTCCTTCAATTACCAAATCGCCAACCCACACACTATCTACTTGTTCGCCTCTTCCATAAAGTGTTGTTTCAAAGTAGAAATCGGGTCCCAATCGGTCTAAAAGTGCCCCACTCGTCAATAGTTTTAGATTGGATGCAGGTCGAACTAACTTATCACCATGCAACTCTTCAATCAAATTACCCTGACTGTCCATTATTTGAACAGCCCAAAATGCGTTTGAAGCTCTACTGTTCTCTATAATCGTTTCGATCTCCCCGGACAACTGAGCGTAGTTTGTGTCTGGGAAAGAGAAATAAATTGTAAGTATAAATATTGGGAGAAAAAATAGTCGGTTCGTTTTCATATCTCCGGCATCAGTTACCGAAATACCGCTTCTCCTCCAATTCGAACATATCATAAATATCCTGTTCTGTTTCACATTCTGAAAGCGAATCTCTGAATGAACTATTGTTCATCAATCTGGAAATTCGGCTCAATAATTTGATATGTGCACTATTCTTTTTTTCAGGTCCTATAAGCAAAAAAGCCATATTAACCGGCTTGCCATCAATGGATTCAAAATCGATAGGTTCTTTTAATAATGCAAAACTAGCCAAATGTTCATCTATTGATGTCACTTTACCGTGTGGAATTGCAAGATTTTTTCCAACCCCGGTCGACATTATCTTTTCTCTTTCAAAAACCGCTGTCCGGATCTCCTCGAGTTGAGTTTCTGTAACACGATCTTTTAAAGTGTCAATCATCTGATTCAGAAGTTCTTCTTTTTCGGAAATTTCCCGATTAACAAGAATTGTGGAGATTTCTAGCAGCGAATAGATATTCATAAAAAAGTTTAATCACATTATTTATTGACAACCGATATGCTCATCAAAAAGCATCTGTACCAAAGGTAACGAACCATTCACAAAAATACTTATATCAACCAATGATTTATAACGTTCGATACCCGTTTAATTTTATGAATATGAATAGTTTTGCGGGTTTTGCTGTAATTTCACATCAAATGTTGCCCCCTTTTTTGTACCTTAGATGTTCTCAATTTTGTTAAATTTCAGTATGTATAAACCTGCACTCGCAATATTAAAAAAAGAAGTTCTCCAGGAACTCCGCACTAAATACGCATTGAATACTCTTTTGGCATTCACAGGAGCTTCTCTCTTATTGGTTCTTTTTACTTTGCGGGCTAACCAGCTGGATCCCACTCCTAAAAGTGGTTTGATTTGGATTATTATCCTGTTTGCGGCGATGTCCGGAATGATGAGATCTTTCCTGCAAGAAGCAGATAAAAAGACTTGGGTATTACTCCAGCTTCATTCAGGAGCAACGGATGTCTTCATTGGTAAATTAACCTTTAACTTTTTGTTTCTCTTACTCCTGCACATTTTTACTTTCTTTTTCTACATATTGATGATGGATCTGCCGATCATCAGCCCATTCTATCTAATTTGTTCACTACTTTTTGGATCAGCAGGATTAGCTGCTGTAACTACACTGACCTCTGCCATGATTTCTCAAGCCGATCGAAAAGGTGCCCTGTTTTCAGTTCTTTGTATTCCTCTGCTAGTGCCTTTACTTCTGATTTTAACTCGTACTACAAAATTCGCCCTCATCGAGGGACCTGATGGAGGGGCTCTAAATGATCTTTTTGCACTGATTGGTTTTTGCGGAGTTACAATCACAACCGGTATTATACTTTTTGATTTCATATGGGAAGAGTAATGGATCTAAATAACCATGACATATCATTTGGTGACAGAAGATTGGTTGGGCAGAAAAAGGCCATTTCACAGGTTGAAAAAATACTCCAATCAGGGAGATTGAGCCACTCCTATCTGATCACCGGACCCGATGGTTCCGGGAAAACGGCTTTTGCACTCGCCTTAGCTGAAATCATCAATGGAATTGACAACTATACCGACCTAAAAGGTTCAGCACGTTCCAAAAAATCAAGTTGGTACACACATCCTGATATCCATGTATTCATCCCTTTACCATCAAAAGTAGGTCATGATGAACTATTAGCACGACTTAAATTGCTATCTGAGGACCCCTATGAGATTGTGGATTTTACGATGAGACCCGTTCTAACTGAGGCTGAATCATCAAAAAACTTAATGGCATTCTACTCAATTGCCTACTATCACGAAGAGATACGTCCCAGAACTGTCTATAAACCCAATGAGGGTGATCGAACCGTTATCGTGATAACAGGTATCGAAACCATGAAAAAAGAGTCTGCAAACGCATTCCTCAAACTTCTTGAAGAACCTTCAGATAATATTCTATTTATTCTAACTGCTTCAAAAACAGATCAATTACTTCCCACAATTACATCTCGTTGTCAGCAAATCCGTCTTCAAACTCTATCGAATGATGAAGTCGCTGCCGGACTCATGAAATACGATCAACATGATGAAAAAACAGCTCATTTTTTAGCCAGACTTTCCGGTGGTAATTACTCACTTTCAAGGTTTTTTGATCCTGAATCACTTCAAAAAAACAGATTAGAACTGATCGATTTTCTTCGATATTCATACATTCAGGATGTGCCGGAAATCCTTGCAATTATACAACATTGGAATAGCTCACTAAGTCGTGAAAATCAAATTGCACTCTGTAATTCTATGGAACATTTTCTCAGAGATTTAATGGTTTATAGGGACACGGGAACCGAAGAGTTGATTATCAATATTGATCAGATAGATGTAATCAAAAATTTCTGTTCCTCGATGAAAGAAGCTCGAATCACAGATATGATTGAACACCTTCACCATTTAAAGGGTCTTTTGTATCAAAATGTTCAGTTAAAATTTATTTTTACGGCTCTATCTATCCGATTTTCTCATCTTATGAGAGGATTGGATGCTCCAATATCAAAAGATAATCGCTGGCAACATATGCCCGCCTACTCCGACCTGTAACCATGAACGAAACAAATATACTCCCATTTATTAAAATGCATGGTGCAGGAAACGATTTTATTCTGTTTGATAACAGAGCCCTGAAACTCAATAATGAAGAGTTAACACAGCTTGCCCCTGCTATTTGTAACAGAAAATTTGGAGTGGGCAGCGATGGCATTATTGCCCTGCAGTTTGATGAAACTAAAAAAGCCGATCTGGTGATGTCTTATAAAAACCCGGATGGCAGCGATGCGGGAATGTGTGGAAATGGCGCAAGATGTTTCTCAAGATATGCCGTAACTTTGGGATCTCCCGATAGATTTACCTTTAGAGTCCATGATAAAATATATGAAGCGGAAGTAGAGGATGATAATGTGATTATCAGCTTTCCTTTATCTACTAAAGTTATTGAGAAAAGCATCGCAAATGAGGCAATATTAGATATTTATACTAATACAGAACATATCGTTTGCCCCATGATTGTGGAAGAACTGGAACAATCAGATCAATTGATAAAAAAAGGACGTCTTCTACGAAATCACAAGGAGTTTTACCCTAAAGGAACCAATGTAAATTTTATTTCCGGTATCGAGAGTGATAAACTATGCCTTCAAACATACGAAAGAGGGGTTGAAGACTTAACACTCGCATGTGGAACAGGTGCGATTGCATCTGCAATCGGTTGGCACTTTTTGCAACACGGAAAATCCGGGAATTTCTTCTATGAAGTAAAAGTAAAAGGGGGCACGCTTTATGTTCATTTTTCGTTTGATGATAAGAAAGCACACTATCACAACATAAAACTTGAAGGACCTATCTCATTTGTATACTCAGGAGAATATTACTACTGATTTAATGACTTTTAATAATAAACAGAGAATACTACTAATCTTACTCTCTAGTTTTTTTCTCACATTACTTTTTGTAGGATGTGGTATGTTCGAAACACAAGGAGTTAATTACGCCCGGACAAACCAAAATAGTTCTCAAAATCTTAATTTATTCACACCGCCGGGTCACCACATAGAAAGTGAACTGGTTCATTCTGTACAACTAAATCGTTCCGGTAATCCGGCATCTGCACCGATCCTTCAGTTGGGTCAATCTCAACAATTACATCTCTTTTTTGAAATTCTTGAATTTGATTCACGTCAGTTTCGAATCACTTTCAGCCACCATAACCCGGATTGGACCCGGTCTTCTCTGCCCCCTGAGTTCTTTATCGATGGGATGGACACACAGTTTCTCGACTCCGGACAGGTCAGCAGAGTACAAAGGCCCTCTTACAGACAATACAGCTATCAGTTTCCAAATAACCAATTAAAATTCACAAAAAGTGGCAACTATCAGCTTCAAATTAGAGATCATGACAATGGTGAACTGATTCTCCAACTTCCATTCTTTGTAACTGAAAATGAGGGGAATACACGTTCCACTGTTGAAACTTTCCCTGTTCCCAGACAAAATATGAGGATCACACACCGGCCTGTGAGTTGGTATTCACTACCGGATTTTGTTGATCAGCCCTTTTTTGATTTGGAGTTTTACTTCACACAAAATCAATTTTGGGGTAAACAAAGGAAAGCGGAAGAGATCGACTTTTCCGATCCTGATGAGGTGAAGTTTGAATTGAGTACTCAAAACTCATTTATTGGTGATTATGAGTTTTTAAATCTCTCACTTAATAATTTAACTCAATCCAATCCTCAAATCGTTGAATCCAGCCCCGGTGAAAATCCTCCTACTCTTTATTTGACGGATGATGTTTCCGGATTTTCATCCAGTCTTTCTCCACAATCAGGACGATATGGTCGCCCTAACAGGAATTTGACAGCTCAATATGCAAACGTTGTGTTTACTTTCGACCCCGGTAAAGAGATATCAAACGATCAGGATATCTATTTGGTCGGTGATTTCAACAACTGGATGATAGATCCGAATACACAGCTTTTAAGAGATGAAAACCTGAATAGATGGCAAACCAATGCCATTATAAAGGAAGGTTCTTACAGTTATAAATATGTCCTAATGTCAGACAACCAAGTAGATGATCTCTATTTTGATGATCTATTCTCTAGAACAAGACAAGAGTATCATTCATTTGTATATATGCGCGATTCTAATCAATTTTATTATCGCCTCTTACACATTAATCGTTTTTTATCAGATTCTTAAAAGATGAAACTTCTTAAATTTTTTGGGGTATTCCTCATTACCGCCATTATTATATTTGGATTTGTGATAGGCTGGAACTGGAAAACATTTACTGTTTTTCTGGACAATCGCGAAGCACTCCTCGAAGGCAATGAGTGGATTATTAAAACAAGCTCATTAAAAGGCCTTTCTGAATATATGGGCGAAAACCCGGATCATTCTTCTATAGCAAGTGTTCCAATTAATCAACCTGATTCCATCATTTTCTATCAAGAAAAAAGAGCAAGAACACAGGGTACTACTTCAAATTTTTTCATCTTATTGGCTTATGCAATTGAGATAGATCGAGGTAATATATCTACTGATGAACAGATTGACTGGGATCAGTTAGACTCATATCAGCTCCCCGGTGTTGACGAATCAGTACATCTGGAAACTTATCAAACAGCTGTGGAACGAGGGTGGATTAATAATCGCACTATATCAATTGAAAATTCACTCTATCTACTGGCTCAATACAATGATCTTGCACTGGCCGATTATCTGTGGTGGAATCTGAATCCAGAAATATGGGACTTTATAAAAAACGATTTAAGTCTGATAATGACAGACATGCCTCTCCCTTTTTCCGGTTTATATCTGGCTGTTTCTCCGGATATACAATCCATGAGTTTCGAAAGTATTTCTGATTTATACTCTGAAAATCCTCAAACAGTCTGGAGAGATCATGTGATTCAACAATCTGAACGTTTTGCAAAAATAGGCACAGAAAGAGCTCAGATTATGGAATATATGGATCAAAATCGCTTGGGGATTACATTTATGCAGGAAAGGGATGCCATGACCTATTTCCCTAAAACTACACCTGAAGAGATGACAAATGTTCTGAATAGATTAATTCGACAAGAATTGATCAATGAAAATGTGAGCAATAGATTATTGAATTTTATGCGATGGCCAATGGAGTACCAATCAAGAATTGAATCAGATTTCAGTGATTACGGTGCCATTTATGACAACCGAATGGGGCTGATGAATGGAATCGATTTTGGGACTTCTGCATATACCGGCGATACCACAGTGCAAGCTTTTTATCTTGATATGTTGCCCATCGGTTTTTGGTTTCATGCGTCAGGTGGACATATGCATCAAGACTTCATGCAAAGACTCATTTATGATCCCGCTATGATTCAGCAAATGAACACTGTACTAAATAATTAGGGTTCAATATTATAACTTTAAATAAATTATGAATAAATACTATTTCATATTTCTGATCTGGCTTCTGCCTGTTTACTTCCTTTTTCAGGGAGGATATCAGGTGATGGCATACTTCGGAATTCACAACACTTACGATCAAGGTGAGAGTTACGTCGCATCTGTTACAGATTTTGATGTGAAACAGATCGCAGCGCAAACAAACGGTTATGTTGTCTTGAAATTTACCACTTCTGAGGGATTGACTGTCGAAGAGCAGCTCGCATTACCGGTTCAATTTGCTCAGGTAATCATGAAGTCTGAATTGATCCCCATTCGCTATTTAGAGAGCTCATTTAATCCTATTGTGATTATGCCGGTGTATGAACTTCAACAAAGTGTTATCAAGGTCAATATCGCTGTCACATCTTTTGGAATGTTAGCAACTATATTGCTCTCATTTTTTGCATCAAAATTCGCAATCCGCAGAATCAGAGACGGTGAAGAGAATCTTGAAATTGAAAGGGTGGATAAGTAGAAAAAACATCCCTGGATAAAGTCCTCATCAAAGAGATGTTAATCTTTTGCTCTATAAACGGGCACATTTGAACAAGCTTCCCCATACATCAGTTTTTTGACATGTGGAAGTAACTTCTGAGTAGCATACATGTAGATTTCAGCAGGTACATCAAACTTACTGCACCCTTTTAAAAGCACATATTTACCACTGTAAGTATCCCAATCTAATGCATCTATTTTTTTCTTAAATAACTGAGTCATTGCCTCACTTTTTGGACCAAAAAATAGTTCTGATACAAATGAATTAGCATGTTGAACAACTAGCATATAGGCCCATTTGGGGATAATTGCATCAGTTGAACAAAAAACTGTTAGATTAGCATCTTTGTACGCTTCCCAATTGTGAGAGTCCATTTTTTCACGAAACTCTTTCTCCTTCAATATCATCCCTTGGAAAAGAAAATCCTTGAGGTCTAACTCCAGTATTTCTTGACCGTTAATCAGTTTTTCCAAATCAACGGTCACCAGTTTTGATAATTTTACCTTATTGACGATCTCACTCATAACATTTTACTAAATTGGAAAGGTATTCTGGCAATTACTCAATTGGATGCCCACTTACAGTGAAAAGGATTCGCCGCAAGAACAGCTTCTGGCAGCATTTGGATTATTGAAATGAAAACCCTGACCTGTCAGGCCGTCTGTGTAATCCAAATTAGTCCCGGCCAAATAGAGAAAACTTCTCATATCAACAATAACTTTGATGCCATGATCCTCAAATATCTTATCACTTTCACCTTCAGCCTGTTTGTCGTCGAACTCCAAATTATAGGTAAGTCCAGAACATCCACCACTCACAACTTCAACGCGTAGTGATGCATCAGCAGAGATATTCTGCTCTTCGCGTATCTCAAAAATACGCTTTGCTGCCCGTTCACTGATTGAAATTGACATA
>JAGXIS010000143.1 GCA_024635465.1 Bacteroidota bacterium
CCTCAACTGAATGGCATTGTAGAGGGGCTTCCGGCAGGGTTAGAGATTACAGAAGAGTATATTGAACAACACCTCATTCGCAGACAGCAAGGGTATGGCAGAGGCGGGAGAATGGCTTTTGAAAAAGATCACGCCACGATTACATCCGGCGTGCGATTTTCTAAAACAACCGGTGCACCGATAGCACTGTCCATGATCAACCGAGCATTCCAAAAAGATAAAGACAATTGGCCCAAAGTGATGGCTATTGATGGCAAAAGAGGTGATGTTGAGTCGATTACACTTCCAAGACCGGGTCATGCAGACCTGGTTGGCCTTCAAAAATATCATTTTGACGATATCAGGCCGGTGATTGAACGATCCAGTGCCCGTGAAACGGCAATGAGAGTCGCCTGCTGTTCGGTAGCCCGGAAATTTTTAAAAGATTTGGGTATTGAAATAGGCGGACACGTCATACAGATCGGTTCTGTGGGTTATGAAAGTTGGGGACAGGTTAGAGAAATTGCGGATGGACTGAGCTCAAATGGAGCAGAATCCATCTATAAAAAAGCAGATTTATCTGAAGTGAGATGTTTGAATGAGGATCTAAGTGATCTCATGAGGGAAGAGATCAAAATGAGAAGAAAAGAGGGAACATCACTCGGCGGTATCTATGAAATTATTGTAACCGGACTGCCTGCCGGGCTCGGAAGTTATGTTCATTGGGATCGTAAACTGGATGGGCAACTTGCTCAGGCAATCATGAGTACTCAAGCGATGAAAGGCGTGGAAGTTGGGTTGGGTTTTGAAGCGGGGAAAACTCATGGCCATGAGGTGCATGATGAGATCATCTATGAAGATGAATCATTTCAGCGCCGGACCAACCGCGCCGGGGGCATTGAAGGAGGAATGACTACGGGTATGCCGATCATCCTTCGGGGCGTCATGAAACCGATCCCTACGATGATTAAACCACTCAAAACAGCAGATATTGAAACGAAAATTGAACAGGATACCCGCTATGAGAGGTCAGATGTTTGTGCACTTCCACGTGCTGTAGTAGTTGTTGAATCTGTGATTGCACCCGTGTTGGCGAATGCCGTTTTAGAAAAATTTGGCGGTGACTCAATGAAAGAGGTGTTTGAACGTTTCCCTTTAGACAATGGTCGAAAAAGATAAAATAAAATCCTTGGCTCTGCATCTGAAAAAGAATCCTGCTGATTCTTTTTCAAAATTCGCTTTGGCATTGGAACTGTTGAAGATGAATGAGGTATCAAAAGCCAGGATATTGTTTGAATCGGTACTGAAACAGGATCCCAATTATCTGGGCGTCTATTATCACCTGGGAAAACTTTATGAAAGTATGGAATTGTATCAAGAAGCCTTAAAAAGCTACACTGATGGAATCAAACTGGCAGAGAAACAGGACAACCGACGAACACTATCAGAACTCAAGGAAGCATTGGAAATTCTAAAAATAGAAATGAATAATGAGTGAACAGACCTTCAAAATTAGTACCGTATTCTCCATTTTTCTAATTCTAACTCTATTCACGATTGATTTGGGCCACGCGCAAACGCAACGTACAGAACATGTTGTAGAAGCCGGAGAGACCTTATTCAGTATTTCAAGAGATTATAACATATCCGTCAGTGACTTAAGATCATGGAATGAGTTGGAGTCTGATAATTTACAGCCCGGACAAGTTTTATCCTTACTTCCTGCCGATTCAGCCGACCACATCATTCATCAAGTGAAAGCGGGTGAATCGCTTTTTGCAATATCGAGACGTTATGGAGTGACAATCGCGGAAATACAGCAATGGAATCAGTTGGATGGGACTGCTTTGGATGCCGGTCGCGAATTGATTCTCTACTCAAGGATAGATCTTGGCGAGGCACCTCCCCCTCCATCTGTCACTGAAATCGAGCAGATGGATGAACAGGAGCGTTCATCTATTGTTCGTGATTTAGATGCTTCAACCGGAAGCGAAAGTTATGTAATTCGAAGTGGTGATACGCTCTATCAAATTGCCAGAGATCACGATATGACCGTAAACGAACTGAGGACTTTAAATAACCTGAGCAGTGATATGCTTCGGGTGGGTGATCGCATTATGGTCAGAAGAGTTCAAACGGCACCTTCTATTGCTGAAGGAGCTGAAGATTCCACGCCTCAAGGAAAGTTCACTACTTACAGAGTGCAAAGCGGTGAAAATATGGAGTCTCTCCTGACCCGTTTTAAAATGAGCAGAGCTGAGTTAATGGCACTGAATCCCGGATTAGAAAGTGGCTCCGTCACAAACGGTCAACAGTTAACGGTACTCTTGCCGCCAACACGAGACTTTCGTAATCCGTATCGCAGAGATGCCAATTTGGAAGATCTGGGAACCGTTTCTGTCACAAGTTATCAGATGAGAGAAAAAGCCACCCCAACAACAAGCGGAGAGCTTTATAATCCGGATCAACTGACAGCGGCCCACAGTAATATGGCTCTTGGAAATGTGATCTATGTTGAAAATCCTAACAATGGACATGGAGTTTTTGTTCGAGTAAATGATCGGCAATCAGGAGATGGATTAAAACTCTCAAATAAAGCCTATGAGATGTTAAATTTTTCTAGCATTGAACAACCTCTGGTAACGATCTATCTGGATAACTGATCGTTTTAAAATCTCAATTTTTTTAAAAGTACAAAGCCATTTTTTGTTACCCCGACAATTTGCAATAGAATTGATCGTGTGGGAACAATCAAAGGCATTTTTTAGTTATGTGACTACTTTGATTTAAGCAAAATTTCTTTCAAAAGAAGCACCTTAAATCAAACAAATTGAAAGAATGCAGGTAGAATGTCGGGACACATTTACAGCTTCTTCTATTCCACAATTGTTAGCAAAAATTGGTTATCTTGACTCAGTAGTTAAGAGAAAATTTACAAGACTGATCAATTCTATCAATTAGACTATAAAATATCTTAGCAGTACATTACGTATTAAATATTGTACAAGACGACTTAAGAGAAGAACATAAAATATTTACGCTGCAATAAATTAGGGATGGCAGAACTCACGAAAAAAGAAATCAATAAGCAGCAAGACTTCAATGAGGAGATTTTACCTCATCTGGATGCTCTTTATAATTTTGGTTTGAGGCTGACTGCAGATCCAAACGATGCGGAAGATTTGGTTCAGGATACGATTGTAAAGGCATTCCGATTTTTCAGCAGTTATGAGAAGGGAACTAATGCAAAAGCGTGGCTCTTCAGAATTCTGAAAAATTCTTACATCAACAACTACAGAAGAAAATCTAAGAAACCGCAGGAAGTTGACTATGATGAAGTCGCTTCATTTTATGAGTCTATCCGCGCTGAGAGAACCAATAGTTCGGATTTGGAAGATAAAATGTTTCGTGAGTTGATTGATGATGATCTCTCCAATGCGCTCGACAGTATTCCTGAAGATTTCAGAACGGTTGTATTGCTTTGTGACGTTGAAGATTTCACTTACGAAGAGATCGCAAATATGCTTGATGTGCCGATAGGTACAATCCGATCCAGATTACATCGTGGCAGAAATCTGCTGAAAGCACAGTTGATGGAGTATGCAACAAATCGTGGTTATGCTACGGACTAAGTGGGAAGGATAATTCGGATAACAGTCCCTCTGTTCGGTTCACTGCTATAAACAAATACCTTTCCATTGTGATACTCTTCAATAATTCTACGGGTTAAACTGAGTCCAAGCCCCCATCCTCTCTTTTTTGTACTGAAACCCGGTTTAAAGATCTCCTTTATATATTTCCTGTCTATTCCTGTACCGGAATCCTCAATATCAATGACGAGCTGATTACCTTCAATTTCAGCACTGATCGATACGTATTGTGTTGATTCTGAATCCCGAATAGCATCCATCGAATTTTTGATCAGATTTTCAATGGCCCATTGAAATAATTCTGTGTTGATGGAGGCTTTTACGTTAGATGCTACAAATTTCCGAACCTCGATTCGTTTCCCAAGTTGGGGCAATCTTCTCTCCATATAGGAAATCACTTCATCGATGATCGGTTCCAAATGGGTCCTCTTTAATTCAGGCTGAGATCCGATCTTATTGAAGCGTTCAGCAATTCCTTTTAGCCTGCTCACATCATTTTCAATCTCATAGACAATAGAGAGAGTCTCTTCGTTTTGCTGAGAATTGTCTTTGAGCAGCTGAATCCAGCCATACATACTGGACAGAGGGGTGCCCAGTTGATGCGCGGCCTCCTTGGTCATGCCAACCCATAGATTAGACTGCTCCGATCGGGTGATACTTTTGTAGGTTACGTACCCGACTCCCAGAAGAAGTGCCAGAATTCCGAATTGGACGTAGGGGAAAAATCGAAGATACTGGATCATCTCACTTTCACCGTAATAGACCATCTGATTGAAAGAACGATCACCGGCACTTATAGTAAATGTTATCGGTTCATGAACAGCACCGAAATTCTTTATAAGCTGTTGTATATCCGCTTCTTCATCAATAAATCTAGCGTATATCACAAAATCTGATTCGTCCACAACAATCACCGGGATCTCAAAAAGATCATCCGGCTGAATAATTTCACGATTTACAAAATCGATCGTCGCTTTTTCAGATTCGGCTTCTAAAATTAATCTTGTGAGACTGTCCGGGATCTCCGGGTAGTTATTCAGGACACTTACCACCTGATTCAGTTTTTCACTCACTTCAAAATAGATCGGGTCCACATTGTGTTGGAATGCTTTTGTCCACAGTTCCACACTGGCTCGCTCCTGCTGCATGATTTTGTTGAGCAGCACCTGGTTATAGATAAAGGATGCAATGGCCAAAATGACTAGAAAAATGACCAATATCAGTTTTATCCGGCTGGATGGGAGTAATCTGTTCATGAGTGACAGCAATTGATCTGCATAGGAACCGATCTTAACAATGGATCATTCTGAAAAATACCCGGCATTCTTCCGGGTTGGGTGCTCAAGAGAACAATTAGGCTGAAGCTCTCTGTTTTTCATAAATCGGAGGCGCTTTTTTCTCAACCGTCTCCCTTGTTATGATACAGCGTTTCACATTCTTCATGGAAGGTATCACAAACATTATTTCAAGCATCGCATCTTCTAAGATGGATCGGAGTCCACGGGCTCCGGTTTTCCGTTCACGTGCCCGTTCAACAACGGCAGTAAGAGCATCATCTTCAAAGACCAATTCCACCTCTTCGAGGCTAAATAGCTTCTTATACTGTTTGGTGATCGCATTTTTAGGTTCAACAAGAATTTTGATCATGGCTTCGTCCGATAACTCTTCCAATCCACAGATAATTGGGAGTCGTCCTATCAATTCCGGAATCAATCCAAATTTTTGGAGATCATCGGGTTCTACATGAGTAAAAATCTTGGGATCTTTTTTATCAAAATGTTTCTGATCATCCGAATGGAATCCCATTGAACTTGTGGAAAGTCTTCGGGCAATCACTTCTTCGAGTCCGCTAAAGGCCCCGCCACAAATAAAGAGGATATCAGATGTATCCAATTGAATGAAACTCTGTTCAGGGTGCTTACGCCCCCCTTTTGGAGGAATATTAGCTGTTGTTCCTTCCAGAATCTTCAGAAGTGCCTGCTGTACGCCTTCACCGGATACATCACGGGTGATGGATGGGTTATCGCTTTTGCGAGAAACTTTATCAATTTCATCGATATAAACGATTCCTCTTTTGGCACGTTCCACATCAAAATCAGCGGATTGCAGCAAATTACTGAGAATACTTTCCACATCTTCGCCAACGTAACCTGCTTCTGTCAGAACGGTTGCATCGGCAATGGTAAATGGGACATCGATTAAATCAGCCAGTGTTTTGGCTAAAAGTGTTTTTCCTGAGCCTGTGGGTCCCAGCAGACAGATATTGCTCTTCTCAATTTTTGTGTCATCAAATTGAATTTCAGAAGAGCCGGATACACGTTTATAGTGATTATAGACGGCGACAGCGAGTGCTTTTTTTGCGTCATCCTGGCCGATTACATACTCATCCAGCTTGTTTTTGATCTCAATCGGCTTGAGCATCGGTTTGTACTGCTTTTCACGACGGCGGGCTAATGAAGAAAGGTCACTTTGAATAATGCTTGAAGCATCTTCAACACAGTGATTACAAATGTACACATCCGGTCCTGCAACCATTGAATTTACATCCTGGCTGGCACGACCACAAAATGAACAAAATACTGCTTCGTTATCTTTCTTTTTACTCATAAGTTTTTAACGTCTCATTACTCTGTCGATCAGACCATATTCCTTTGCTTCGTCAGCAGTCATCCATTTGTTTCGGTCTGAATCCCTGATTATATCTTCAACATCTTTACCCGCATGTTCTGCTAATATAGAACTTAATTCTTTTTTAAGCCTTAGAATTTCCTGAGCTTCAATTTCAATATCACTTGCCTGCCCCTGTACACCGCCAAGTGGCTGGTGAATCATAACCCTTGAGTGAGGCAGTGAATTTCTTTTACCTTTAGTGCCTGCAGTCAAAAGAACGGCACCCATTGAGGCGGCCATCCCGACACATGTTGTTGCCACATCACATTTAATATACTGCATGGTATCGTAGATCGCCATTCCCGCAGAAACAACGCCGCCCGGACTGTTAATGTACAGATTAATATCCTTTTCGGCATCCTGGCTCTCCAGGAACAATAATTGTGCTACGATTGAACTGGCTACCGTATCATTGATCGGTGTTCCCAAAATGATAATTCGATCTTTTAATAGCCTGGAGTATATATCGTAGGCTCTTTCTCCCCTGTTCGTGGTTTCTACAACCATCGGGATCAAACTGTTCTGTATATCTGTAATATCGCTCATGGATGGAATCTCAAATAGTGGTTGATTTCGGATCATTGCTGTTTATTTAGCTGTTTCTTCTTTTTTGTTTTTCTCTTCTCTCTTCAACCTAAATTCTTCCTTCGAGAGTTCATTAATCTTAACAACTTCAGACAGTTTATCAAAAACTTTATTTTCCCGGATGCTTGTTCTCATATTTTCGAGCATGGAGGGGTTTTGTGCGTAGTAGCTCTTTAGCTGATCCACAGTTGCTCCGTACTTCGCGGCTTCAACAGCGATAAACTCTTCAATATCTTCCGGTTTGATCTCAATATCTTCAAATTTTTCTTGAAGTTTTTCACTGATGAAGGCCCATTTTGCTTCTTTTTGAGCCTGATCGTCCATTTTCTCCTTATATCCTTCGATATCAAATCCCTTTGGCAATTCGCCGCCCGACTGTTGCTTGGCATACTCAACATAAGAGTTCAAAACCTGCGCTTTCAGTACATCAGGCACATCAAAACTATGAGCATCCGTAATGGCATCAATAGCATCTTGTCTGAACATATCATTGGATGATTGGTCGTAATAGTCCTGCATCCGGCTCTTGATATAGCTTTTCAGCTCTTCAACGTTTTTGGCTTCCCCGTTCGACTGTTCCTTGGCAAACTCATCATTCAGTTCTGCTTTAGACATTTTTTCAATCTTCTTGACGTGCAGTTCAAAACGGTCATCAGCACCCTCTTCGCTAAGCTCCATTTTAACTACATCACCGACCTTTTTGCCAACCAGGTACTCTTTAAAATCTTTGGCTCCTTCCTGACGAAGATCCAATTTCTGATTTTCATCTTTTTCGCCTTCTACATGCTTTCCATCTTCATCCAGGCTAATTGCATCCACGGTTACACGATACTCTTCGGTAATCGGTCCATCCGTCTCTTCCCAGTTCCCCTGTCGCTCGAGAGACCTTTCAACCTCCTCTTCGACCTCTTCGTCCGTTACGTCATGAACCATTTTGTCGATTTTGATCTTTTCGATCTCTTTGAGTTCAAAAACCGGTTTTACACCCACTTTAAAAGTGACTTCCAGCTTATCATCCTCCCAGGACATGTCCACCATCTCTGTCTCGCCAATAGGCTCATGTTCCGGTACGATCTCTTTTTCGTAGACCTCCTGGACATATGTATTGATCTCTTCCAACTCGATTTCCTTTCCGAATCTCTTCTTGATCAGGCCAATCGGTGTTTTTCCGGGACGGAAACCGGGCATCTGAATTTGGCCCTGATATTTCTTGTATGCTTTTTCAAAGCTTTGAGACAGATCCTCTCTATTTGCGTTGATCGTTATCTCTTTGTCTACTTTTGTTAGTTCTTGAACAGATATGTCCACTTTTTATCTACCTTTTTCTTATTTATTTCATCAATTTGGTACGAAGGGGGGGACTCGAACCCCCACACCGGTTAAAGTACTAGATCCTAAATCTAGCGCGTCTACCAATTCCGCCACCCTCGCTACTGACACCCTGTTTGAATGCCTTAGTTCATAGCCATGTAAAATACGTGATTTATCATCACGATTCAACCACTTTAGGATCTATCTGCCATCTCTTTGAATTAGATCCCTTTTCCCCACCATTGACGCTTTTTATAGGCAGTACAGTGTTTGGAAACGGAACTTTTTATCTCATTTCAGAAGGTGAGATAGAAATCAATATCAACAGTGCAGAGAAGAGTTTTCCAATTGCGCGGAGCGGTTACATCGAAAAAAAGTATCAGGTTGTGAAAGTAATCTGATTCTAAAAACAATATACCATTCTGTAACAAATGACTTTTAATGCATTCTCTCTTTTTTTCGTAGATTCAGAATGGAACAAAAATTTTAAGATTTAATCCTATGTTTAGAAATCTAAGGCTCGTCTATGTTACGACCAAAGATCGAGAAGAGGCCCGTATCATTGGAACGGCTCTGATTGAAGAAAAATTGGCTGCATGTGCAAATATCCTCGATGGAATGGAGTCCATTTATCGATGGGAAGGGAAGGTGGAGACCGGGAAAGAGTCTGTGTTGATTTTAAAAACAACATACAACAACATCACGAAGTTAACGCGCCGCATTAAGGAGCTTCGCTCCTATGATGTTCCTGCAATTGTGAGTAGCAATTTGGCAGAACAAGAGAAATTGAAAATTAAAATAGAATTTAAGGCTACGCAGGCGGTGTGAACATGGTTATGAGATGCCTTTACATTCATACCACTGATTCACTGATTTCACTGATTCCACTGTTCCAGCAAAGCACCAGCCGTTGCTTGTGGTAAAACCATCTTCATGGTACTATGCAGACCATGTAGTGGTGCTCACCCCCC
>JAGXIS010000144.1 GCA_024635465.1 Bacteroidota bacterium
ACGATATATACCCGGCCAAGACCGGATGGAAGAAACACTTGAACGAACCAGATTTAATAAATATCGAATGAGTTTTGATCTTTCAGATCTTTCTTTTTCACGTTCAAATCCGGATCAACGTACCCGAACGGATCGTACAATGACGGCACAAGCCATGCTGGCGGTTGTGGACTCATTAAACATGGAAAAAGAAAAAGAGAGAGAAAATTTCAGAAAAACTATTCAATTCAGTGATCATGCACCAATAACATTTTCTGAAACCAATTTTTTTGAATTATCCGATGAGGAGGTATCTGACACACTCAGACTATATGAATCTGAATTTATATCACTCAATTTCCAACCTAATTACAATTCTCAATATTCTTCAGTAAGCAGAGCTATCAGTGCTATTGATAGTTATAGGCCTGAATTGCAAAGTTTACAAAATAACTTGTCATGGCGTGATTTACGAAATGCTGAGTATATGATAGAAGTTCAAAAGAAGTTATCTATCCCGTTTGCGTGTGTTATTTTTGTACTGCTTGGAGCTCCGATTGGAATTCTGACTCGAAAAGGAAATATTGGTGTGGCAGCAATCATCAGTTCTGTATTACTTACGGTCTACTTTATCGCGATTATTCAGGGAGAAAAATTTGGAGATAGAATGTTTATATCTCCTTTTATGGGAATGTGGGGTATCAACATCTTTTATTTTATTATTGGATCTCTGCTTACACTTCATGTAACCACGTCCTTTCGAATCACAAACTTAATGAAGAGAAGTGAATAAGATAGATCGCTACATCATATCAAGAGTATTGACTATAACATTTTTTATGCTCGTCGTACTCATCTGCATCTTTGTATTGATCGATTTCTCGGAGAATAGTGATGAGTTTAGAGATAAAGGGGCAGCAATTTCAGATGTCTGGAACCTCTATTATCTCAATTACATACCGGAAATGACCCGTTTGGTGATGCCTGTCGCCGTTTTTGTTGGCGTGTTGTTTCTTACGGGTCAGATGACCGAAAGACTTGAAATTATAGCTCTTAAAGCATCTGGGGTCAGTCTCTATCGACTCATCATGCCTTACCTCTTTTTAGGTGTTTTACTTGCCGGCGTTGTGAGTTATCTGGATGCTTACATCATCCCGGGGTCCAATGCAGAGCGAATTGCCTTTGAACAGGAGTATTTAGGGCGTTCGGCTGAGAGGATCGACAGGGGTGGAGTATATCGGCAGGACTCCGATAGTACCATCATCAATATCAATTTTTATGATGCCACTGCGGATGTTGGATATAGAGTTTATCTAATGGAGTTTGAGGAAGATCAAATTCGCAGGGTTATCAGTGCCAATAAAATCATGTGGATCGACTCCACCTCCAATTGGATTACAGACCGCGCCAGAATACGTACGTTTGATGGAAATACGGTTCATGAAGTCGAAACGGAGCGTGAAATATTCAATATCAATGTATTACCGCGTGATCTCACTCGCCGAACCTCTGATATCTACCAACTCACCTATCCGGAAGCACGAGAGTATTTGGATTCGATCGGTAGAATCGGTGCGGGGGGGATTGAGTTGCCACAGATCCAGTTATATGGTAGAATGGCGTATCCTGTATCGATCATAACTGTTTGTTTAATTGGATTTGCATTGGCTGCACAGCGAAGAAAAGGAGGTAAAGGATTTTACATAGGGGCCGGACTGGGGGTTAGTTTTATCTATTTATCCTTTATGAAAGTTATCGAACCCTTTGGTGCCACAGGGGTTCTTTCTCCACTATTTGCAGCCGTGTTCCCTCATATCTTTTTCCTTACCATCGGAATAGTCTTGATGATATTTACCAAAAAATGACTCACTGCCTGATAGGAAATCAGGCTTCGGGTTGTGGGCCTCTGTAATTTAAAGGCACATCCACTTTTTCTTTGATGGTGATTGGGCCGTTTTCATTCTCATACTTACGAATATTCTCCAACAATGCTTTCGACAATCGTTTTGCATGATCCGGTGTCAATATGAGTCTTTTAACAACCTTCGCTTTTTGCACAGCAGGCATCATTGCAATAAAATCAAACACAAATTCAGATGGTGAATGTGTAATCATCACCAGATTCGAATAGGTTCCTGTAGCTTCGTCTTCTTTAAGTTCTATTTCAATAGGTTTTCCTTTTTTTGCTCCTTTAGACTGATTCATAAATATCTTTTAGTTATTGATTTAAAATTAAATAACGGATTTAAATGCTTGTAGGATCACATGAAGCCATTTTCTTCCATCCACTCATCATTATAGATTTTTGATATATATCGGGTACCACTATCGGGCAGTATTACGACCATAATATCATCTTTAGTCAGATTATGTTTTTTAGCATATTCCAATGCACCAAAGACCGCTGCACCGCATGAACCACCGATAAAGAGCCCCTCCTCTTTTGCCAATCTACGTGTCATCTGCAGTGCATTCTTATCATTTACCTGTACAACATCATTTATAAAATCAAAATCCACATTTTCAGGGATAATATCTTCACCAATACCCTCTGTTAAATAGGGTTTAATCGCATCTTTATTAAAAATGCCGGTTTCAAAATAGGATTTATAGACAGATCCAACACTATCCACACCGATCACTTTGATATCAGGATTTTTTTCCTTCAAATACATTGCGGCTCCTGTAATGGTCCCGCCGGTTCCAATTCCGGCAACAAAGTGAGTTATCTTCCCGCCCGTTTGTTCCCATATTTCAGGCCCGGTTGTCTCATAATGAGATTCTCTGTTACTTAAATTATCGTATTGATTTGGATAATAAGAATTTGGAATTTCTTCACTCAATCGTTTTGCAACAGAGTAGTAACTGCGTGGATCATCAGGTTCTACGTTGGTTGGACAGACCTCCACTCTTGCACCCAGTGCCCTTAACAGATCTACTTTCTCTTTGCTCTGCTTGTCAGTAGTTGTGAATATGCACTTATATCCTCTAACTGCTGCCACAAGGGCTAATCCCATGCCAGTATTGCCTGATGTTCCTTCAATAATGGTTCCACCCGGTTTAATCAGTCCTTTTTCCTCGGCATCGTCGATCATTTTGACAGCAATTCTGTCCTTAATACTCTGCCCCGGGTTCAGATACTCTACCTTTACGGCTACTGTATTTTTTAAAGAGCCGATAACCCGGTTTAACTTAACTATGGGAGTGTTTCCGATGGCATCAACTATCGATTCATGAATCATATACTATATACATTTATTCTTCTCTTTTTTCTGTGTAGAAAGATAGTAATTTTTGGAATCCATATTTCAATTGAAAACTTCATTCAATACTATCGATAAACCGTTAAAATGGTTTAACGAACTTTATTGTACTTTTCGGTGCGATTCTTTTTACCTTCAATCAATAAACAGCAGATATAGCAGGAGAATAAATAGATATGTTTTTAGATCAGAGTAAACCAAAAGATTACGATTGCGGATACAATCTTGACTTAATGATTGCCGCTATTCCCAGAATCGAAGATAAAGATGAGCAGCTGAAGTATGCGAAAAGAGTTGTTGGGCTTATCAAGCAAAGCCATCCTAACTGGGTCGAAAAAGGAGGTCAAAGTAAATTAGCGTGGGACTACTTTTTCGAACTTGCTGAATTTGATCCTCGTAAATATGGAATAGAAAATCCCTATGATAGCGGGCAATTAGACGACGCCGAATAAAATCACACAGAATTTTATCTGTTTATTTTAACTCTTACTAACCGCTCTTAGCGAACATTTCAGATAGGAAATCTCAGCCATAATTCTTAACTTTCATTTATTATTGAAAGTTTTGAAACAAATACATTGATGAGTTATCCATGAGTAAACGGGATACCGATTATATCACACCTACTACATTTGTTGAGTCACTCGAGTCGGAGGCGTTCACAGATTTTCTACAATCTGTGACGTCAAAAAACAGCTCCATACTCTCTATAACTCTTCCAATTGCCGGCATTGATCCGCTTGCAGCTCTTGAACTTAAACCTGACTATGAAGAAAAATTCTATTGGAATCATCCTGAGAATTCCATTTCAATATCAGCAGCCGGATCGATACTTGAATTAAAGGCTACAGGCACTAAACGTTTTGAAGAAATTGCAGAGCAGACAAATGCATTAAAAGATCAGATTGATGCGTACACTGTGATTGAACACTCCATGGCGGGACCGCTATTTTTAGGAGGGTACTCCTTTGCCGATCATAATGTTGGGTCTGTATGGAAGAAATTTGGGGCTGCCCGATTTGTACTGCCTGAATGGATGCTCATCGAGATTGGTAACTTGCATCTTTTAACTTTAACTATCCTCAGGAATAAACGTCCGGCAGATGAAATTTATCAGGAAGTAATCTCCAAGATTACTGATTTTTTGAATCTGGCCGGACACTTAAATCATCATCCTGATAGACATAAAAAACAGCCCAATATACTTTGCACTCTTCAGGAACCTCAGGACAGAGAAAAATGGATTGAAAAAGTTATAAAAGCTAAATCACTGATCAAAAAAGGTCTGTTTGAAAAAATTGTCATTGCCCGGGCAGCTCTGATGAGTTCTAAGGTATCGATTGAACCTACCCTACTGGCTCATCAACTCCGGGAAAAGTATCCCGCCTGCTACAATTTTTTAATTCAAAGAGATAGAAACACCTCTTTTATCGGTGCGACTCCGGAAAAGTTGGCTTCATTCCACAACGGAATCTTCTTGACGGAAGGATTAGCCGGCAGTATCTCCAGGGGACGAAGTGCTCTTGAAGATGCTACATTTGCTCAGGCACTTTTCAGAAGTCGTAAGGATCGAAATGAACACCAATTTGTTGTAAAGGCGATTGATGACAGTCTGGGTAAATTCAGCCATAGTATCGAGAGACCCGAACATCCGGGAATTAAAAAACTACAAAATGTGCAGCATCTGTTCACGCCGATTCGTGCATCCATAAAAGATGGTGTGCAAATTCATCAATTACTGCAGGAGTTGCACCCAACGCCGGCAGTCGGTGGGTTTCCGAAAAAGGAGTCTGTCCCTTATATCAATGAGATCGAAAATATGGAAAGAGGCTGGTATGCCGCACCGGTTGGTTGGTTTAACTTAAATGGGTGTGGAGAATTTGCTGTAGCGATCAGAAGTGCACTTCTACACAAAAACAAGGCAGAACTCTACGCCGGATGTGGTATTGTTGAGAACTCAGACCCTGCAAAGGAATGGGACGAGACGCTACTTAAGTTTATTCCGATGATGGATGCCTTGAACCAACTGGATGCCGATCATGGCTGAGCACTTGCAATACACATCACTGCTTGTAAGATCACTCTATCAGCATGGAGTGCGTCATGCTATCATCTCACCGGGTTCGCGTTCCACTCCCCTTACCATCGCAGCAGCAATTCATCCCGGTATTGAGAAAAAAGTGGTTCTGGATGAACGATCGGCTGCATTTATCGCTCTTGGTGTCGGGAAAAAATCCGGCAATCCCGCTCTTTTGATCTGCACATCCGGTACAGC
>JAGXIS010000145.1 GCA_024635465.1 Bacteroidota bacterium
GTTTACGGCTGTTTATGTCTATATGCTCCAAGTGAATCCGTTTAACCAGCCCGGAGTAGAAGATTATAAAAAAGCGATGTATCGTCTTTTAGGGAAAAATAACTAACATGATGAAATCAGAATCGAGTTCAGAGGCGGAAGGAGATAAGGTGGGTCAGAAAAAATATATTGCAGTTGCCGGAAATATTGGAGCAGGGAAATCATCTCTTACAACACTCCTGGGGAAAAACTTTGGGTGGGAAACCTACTATGAGTCTGTTGATGATAATCCATATTTATCAGATTTTTATGAAGATATGAGAAGGTGGAGTTTTAATCTGCAGATCTACTTTTTGTCTAGCCGTTTTAAACATCAGAAGGTATTGATGAATATGGAAAACTCGCTCATACAAGATCGAACGATTTATGAGGATGTTGAGATCTTTGCTAAAAACTTGCATGAAATGGGGTTGATGAGTGATCGAGACTATCAAAATTATTGTTCACTGTTTGATGAGATGGCATCCTATCTGAAGGCACCGGATCTACTTATTTATCTGCGAGCTGACGTTCCGACTCTCGTAAAACAGATCCAACAGAGAGGAAGAGAGTATGAAAATACCATTCGAATTGAATATCTTGAAAGATTGAATCGGCTTTATGAAGATTGGATTGATTCTTACGAGGATGAAAAATTGATAATAGACACAGATGATATCGATTTTGTAAACAATCCGGAGGATCTGGGAAAGATTTTGAGTTTAGTGGAACAAAGGTTGTACGGATTGTTTAATTAAATTGCATAAAAAAAGGTTTCTTGTTATTTTTGGGAGCTATTGTGGAAAAAAATAAACTGACATTCAATTTACAGGAAATACCGGAAGGCAGGAGTGAAAGAACGATTGAACTCCTGGCTGAAGAATTAGACCTTGAGGCTGATATCAGTTTTTTGGGAGCCGGTTTAAACGTGAATTTTTATAAAACAAATCACTTTGTTGAAGTAAAATTTCAAGTGAATACAAAAGTATCATTGATATGCGATCGTTCTTTAAAACCGTTTGACAAAGAGTTAGAAGGAAAATATCAGGTTATATTTGATCCCAATATTGAGGAAGAATCAGAGACGGAAGATGGCGCAAATCGTCAACTTTCGGCAAATGATTTACTGATTGATATTTCCAAAGAAGTAGTTGATACCATTATGCTTGAGATTCCAATTAAGAAAATCCATCCCGATTTTTTTGATGAGAATGGTAATCCGAAAGAGTTTGAAACACAAACATTTGGATCAAGTGGAGATGATGAAGAAAATATTGACCCAAGATGGTCAGAATTGAAAAAACTGAAGTAAATTTCATAAAAAGACAAATAAATGGCACATCCAAAACGAAAAACCTCGAAAGCTCGTAAAAACAAGAGGCGTTCACATCACGCATTATCAGATACTCCGCTTGCTGAGTGTTCAAATTGTGGTGCAATGCATCGTTACCATCATGTATGTATGGAGTGTGGGCATTACAGAGGGAGACAGGTTATAAACGTCTCTAAATAATTAAAATACAAATATGTTAATTGCTGTTGATACAGTGGGTGGGGATTATTTCCCCGGTACACCGGTTCAAGGAGCTATTGAAGCTACTAAGGAGTCTCATGATATTGAAGTACTCCTTGTTGGCCCAAAAGAGTTGATTCAAAAAGAGCTTGATGCTCTCGAATACAATTCCGGTAAAGTGCATATTTTGCATGCTCCCGAGATTATAGGAATGGATGAATCACCGGCATCAGCAGTTAAAACCAAAAAAAATTCATCCATTTCAGTGGGGATTTCAGCTCACAAACAGGGTGACTGTGCTGCTTTTGTAAGTGCCGGAAATACTGGAGCATTATTGGCTGCATCCATGTTCCTTCTCGGGAAGTTAGAAGGTGTAATCAGGCCAACGATTGCTACAGCCTATCCAACGATTAGTGGGACAAGTCTATTGGTTGATGCCGGCGCAAATTTGGAATTGAAACCGGAAATGTATTATCAGTTTGCAAAAATGAGTGAGATTTTCGCGAGTGATATCATGCAAATTGAAAACCCGACGATTGGACTGCTCAACATAGGATCAGAACCTGAAAAAGGGACAGAGCTACACAAAGAGGTTTATAATCAGTTATCACAGCTCAAAAATTTTGTAGGTAACATTGAAGGAAAAGACATTCTTTTTGGCAAAGCTGATATCTATTTGACGGATGGATTTACGGGTAATATCATTTTAAAGTATGGCGAATCGATACCTGAAGTTCTGATTCATCTGTTAAAGAGTACAATGAAAGAGAGTCGAATCGATGAAGATTCTCAAAAATTAGTTTTTAAGGTAGTCGCTCAAGCTTTAAATTCTTTCAATTACGAACATGTTGGCGGAGTTCCTTTTTTAGGCGTAAATGGAACCAGTTTGGTTGGTCATGGTGGAAGTTCAGTGACAGCTATAAAAAACATGATATTGAATGCCTCAAAGTGTGTGAAGAATGAGGTTAATCATAAAATAGTGTCCTCTCTAAATTAATTAACCCATTTTAAATGAGTTTAAAACGAGCTAAGATTTCCGGTATTGGCCGATATCTACCTGAATATGTTCTCACAAATAAGGAGCTTGAAACCATGGTCGATACGAACGACGAATGGATTCGCTCCAGAACCGGAATTTCAGAACGTCGTATTCTTAAAGATCCGGATAAGGCTACCGCATTTATGGCTACTGAAGCCGCAAAAGAAGCACTTGCTGATGCAAATGTGGATGCTTCTGAAATCGATATGATTGTTTTGGGTACAGTTACACCGGATTACATGTTTCCATCCACTGCGGCACTGGTTCAAAAGAGATTAGGAGCCGTAAATGCCTGGGGATTTGATGTTTCTGCAGCTTGTTCCGGTTTTCTTTTTGCACTTTCCACCGGTTCGATGATGATTGAATCAGGACGAGCAAAAAAGTATTGGTTATCGGTGCAGATAAAATGAGTTCTATAGTGGATTTTACGGATCGAACAACCTGTATTCTATTTGGAGATGCAGCCGGAGCAGTCGTTTTGGAAGAGGCAGAGAAAGGGGGGATCATCGATTTTGTACACCACACAGATGGAGATGAGGAGTGTAGTCTCTATCAACATGCAGGAGGTAGTCTGAATCCAGCTTCACTGGAAACTGTAAAGAACAGAAAACATTTTTTGACGCAGGATGGCAAGGTTGTTTTTAAAAAAGCAACACAAGGTATGGCAGATGTATCGCTGGAGATAATGGAGCGGAATCAGTTGACCGGTGATGATGTGGCTTGGTTAGTCCCACATCAGGCGAATTTGCGAATTATCAATGCGACGGCCAGAAGAATGGGATTGAGTACTGATAAAGTGATGATCAATATTGAGAAATTTGGGAACACGACTGCTGCAACAATCCCTCTATGTCTCTATGATTGGAAAGATAAATTGAATGAGGGCGATAAAGTAATCCTGGCCGCTTTTGGTGGGGGAATCACTTGGGGAGCTACTTATATGGAGTGGAGTAAATAATGGAAGCTATACTATTTCCGGGGCAAGGTTCTCAAAAAGTGGGTATGGGTCTCAATCACTATGAGTCTTCAGAAGGATTTCGTGATTATGTGAAAGAGGCAGATCGTCTTCTCGGTTACTCATTGAGTGATATAATGTTTAAAGGCCCTGCTGAGACTCTGACACAAACACAATTTACCCAACCGGCTATTTTTGTGCACTCTATTGCTCTTTTTCATCAGCTTCAGTTGAAGCCGGACATGACAGCCGGTCACAGTCTGGGAGAATTTTCAGCATTAACAGCGGCCGGTGTGATGGATTTTGAGACAGCTCTATCAGTGGTTGCACTCAGAGGTAAACTAATGCAGAATGCCGGTGAGGCGAATCCCGGGACAATGGCAGCGTTAATTGGTCTGGATGACAAAATTGTAGACAATATCTGCCTGGAAGCAACACAGGTTACTCAGAAACCGGTTGTGTCGGCTAATTATAACTCACCCGGACAGTTAGTTATATCCGGTGACATTGATGCAGTTAAAAAAGCCGTGGAGCTGGCAAAAGAGAATGGATGTAGGCTTGCCAAAATTTTACCGGTAAGTGGCGCATTTCACTCGCCATTGATGAAACCTGCATTTGATGCGCTCAAAAAGAAATTAGATGAGGTCGAGTTTAAAGATCCAAAATTTCTTGTTTATAGTAATTATACTGCTGAACCTTCTGAAAGTCCTGAGGTACTTAAAGAAAATCTACTGAATCAACTTGTGAGTCCGGTAAAATGGACACAAACAGTAATTCATATGGAAAAAGTGGGTGCAAATAGTTTTATTGAGGTTGGTCCGGGAGCTGTTCTCCAGGGACTTGTAAAACGTACACTCGATAATGTAACAATAGGTGGACACGAATAGAGATGATGAATTTAAAAGATAAAAATAGCTTAGTAACAGGTGGTAGTCGTGGAATTGGAAAATCAATTGCATTGAAATTAGCTGAATTGGGTGCTAATGTTGCGATTACCTATTCCAGATCATCAGATGCTGCAGAGGAAGTTGTGAAAGAGATGATAGCATTAGGTGTGAAAGCTATTGCAATACAAGCAGATGCTGTTGATTTTGCCAGAGCAGACGAAGTGGTAACAGAGGTTGTAGAAGAGTGGGGAAGTCTGGATATACTTGTAAATAATGCAGGGATCACAAAAGATAATCTGCTATTGCGAATGGATGAGAAGGCATGGGATGATGTGATCGATACAAATTTAAAGAGTGTATTCAATTACAGTAAAGCGGTAGCAAAACCGATGATACGAGCACGGAGTGGATCAATCATCAATATCAGTTCTGTGGTTGGTATTAGCGGTAATGCCGGACAGAGTAATTATGCGGCATCCAAAGCCGGTATTATTGGATTTACTAAATCATTTGCCAAAGAGTTGGCGAGTCGTAATATTAGAGCAAATGTAGTAGCGCCCGGATATATCACTACAGAAATGACCGGAAGTTTAGATGAAAAATTACTGGAAGCTATTAAATCAGAAACACCATTGGGAAGACCGGGTGAACCTGAAGAAGTTGCCAATAGTGTCGCTTTTTTGGCATCTGAATTGAGTTCATACATTACCGGTGAAGTGATTAGAGTAGATGGCGGTATGGCCATGTAGAGCAGAAACTATTAAAACATCTCCTTTATCGTGTAATATTTACTGAGATGTTGTATTTTCATCAAAGAAAATTTCTATAACACTATACAAACCATAATTTAAAAATAAGGTCCTAAATATGTCACAAGACGTAGAAGCAAAAATCAAATCCATTATTGTAGATAAACTAGGTGTTGACGAATCAGAAGTAGTTACTGATGCGAATTTCACAAATGATTTGGGTGCTGACTCACTCGATACTGTTGAATTGATCATGGAATTTGAAAAAGAGTTCGATATGAGTATTCCTGATGAAGATGCAGAAAACATCGCAACCGTTGGCGATGCTGTTAGATATGTTCAGGGCAAATCTTAGTCCAAAACCAGTAAATATTTTATGACCGGAAGAAGAGTTGTAGTCACTGGAGTAGGTGCATTTACACCTGTTGGTAAAAACACATCTGATTTTTGGGATGGGTTGATTGCCGGCAAGAGTGGGGTGCGTCCAATTACACATTTCGATACGAGTGATCTGCCAACCAAATTTGCCGGACAGATCGAAAATTACAATCCTGAGGATTATTTCGATCGAAAAGAGGCAAGAAGGCTCGATCCGGTCACTCAGTATGCTGTTATCACTTCAGATGAGGCAGTAAAAGACAGTGGAATAGATCTTGATACTGTGAATAAAGATCGTATTGGAGTGATGATTGGAACAGGAATAGGTGGTATGACCACTTTTTATGAACAATCTATTTCTCTTCACGAGCATGGAGCGAGAGGGGTGAACCCTTTCTTTATTCCGATGCTTATTCCGGATATGCCTGCCGGACAAGTTTCGATTAGATACGGTTTCAGAGGTCCGAATTTTTGTGCGGTATCAGCTTGTGCAACCGGTTCACATAATATCGGTTTAGCGTTCGATTCTATTCGTTTCGGCCAGTCAGATATGGTTCTTTGCGGTGGTACCGAAGCTCCGGTATGGCGAATTGGTGTAGCTGGTTTCTCATCGATGAAGGCACTATCCAGAAGAAATGATGAGCCAGAAAAAGCTTCTCGTCCATTCGACAAAGACAGAGATGGATTTGTTCTTGGAGAAGGAGCTTCCCTTTTTATGCTGGAATCTCTTGATTCTGCTTTAGAAAGAGGAGCTAAAATCTATGGAGAGATCATTGGATATGGATTTTCTGCTGATGCGTACCATATTACTGCTCCAGATCCTGAAGGAAACGGTGTTCAACTTGCAATGAATAACGCTTTAGAGATGGCCGGAATAAAACCGGAAGATGTAGAACATATCAATA
>JAGXIS010000146.1 GCA_024635465.1 Bacteroidota bacterium
ATTCTGGATACTTCCAGATAGTGCTTCCATTTTTTCAACTCTTCCGATTCGATAATCTGATCGGCTTTATCATCTGAAAGTTGAAGCCACTCCACGTTGAAAAAAGTTAAGTCTTGACTCACCTCAGAACTCAGCTCGTTTGATGCTTGTAAAAACTTCCCAAGATTTGCGTCTTCAGTGGCGGTGGACCATTGCAAATATGCAAATGAACCAATTCGCCCCATAATCTGAATAATTTCTTCATACGTTGAGAGTGCCTCTGCAAACTCTACATGACTCATTCCTGAAACTTTGCCCCTATAGTCTTTATTGAATTTTTTCGAAAGTTCAACCACTTTCTCTTGATCAGACTTCAGTTCCTCAGAATTAATTCCAGGATAAAGATCTGACAGGTCCCAATGAATGTTTTCAGCCCCGTTCCCAGATAACTTTTTTCTCTTCTTCACTTCTATATTTAAAAATTGATTTAAATTATTTCTTGAGTATTCCAGATTGATTATTTCAGCATCAACGATTTAATATATCTGAACTTTTTCACACTGATTAATTGTTGACAGTAATATAACCATTCCAATACATCATTAAATTCCTAATATTCAACATAAATTATCTCTGAATACTGTGAAAATTCATCGTATTTTAGATCAAATATAGTTAGTTTTACGGTCGACTGTAACACTTGTATTGAACTGAATCTACCGCCCATTATTACTCGTTTACAACATATTATCACCAATCTGAAGACTTAATCATTTTGAAATCACTCGAAGCTGTATTTGGACCTAATTCTGCTCTGGTTGAAGAGTTATATAAACAGTATCAAGAAGATCCTGAATCCGTTCCCAAGCATTGGAAATCCTATTTTTCTGAGATAGATGTAAAGCCTGTGGAGGAAGTTTCCATTCCGGATGTCAATGGAACTCCATCCGAACCCAAAAAAGCAAAGCCGGAAAAAGAGACCAAGAAGGAAGCTCCTCCGGCTAAAGAAGCATCTTTTCCTGATAGTTCAGAGCTTCAGCGGTTAAAAGGAGTGGCTTCTAAGATCGTAGATAATATGGATGAAAGTATCTACGTACCTACGGCTACTTCATTACGGGTACTTCCTGTCAAAATGATGACTGAAGATCGTGCATTGATTAATTCACATCTACTTAAAAAAGGTCAACCCAAAGCATCATTTACTCATCTGATAGCATGGGCCGTTATTCAGGGGCTAAAAGATTTTCCAAATATAAATTCTTACTACGCAAACAAGGATGATAATCACTACAAAGTAATACCGGAAGGTGTGAATTTGGGGATTGCCATTGATCTTGAAAATAAAGATGGCTCCAGGAATTTAGTCGTGCCAAATATTAAGAATGTTGATAAACTTAATTTTAAAGAGTTTCTTCATGCTTTTGCAGAGTTGATTGATAAAGCCCGAAATGGAAATCTTGAGCTCTCAGATTATCAGGAAACCACGATTAGTATCACCAATCCGGGTACAATTGGCACCGTCTCTTCTGTTCCGAGATTGATGAAAGGTCAGGGAGCTATCATCGCAACGGGTGCTATCAATTATCCTGCTGAGTTTCAGTCCATGGCTCAGGATGTATTAAATCAGTTGGGTGTTAGTAAAGTGATGACTATGACCTGTACATATGATCACAGAATCATACAGGGAGCTGAGTCAGGAATGTTTCTTCAAAAGATTCATGGTCTTCTCAATGGAGAGGAGAATTTTTATGATCAGATATTCAAAGATCTTGAAATTCCTTACGAACCGTTCCCATATGGAGAAGATAAATATGAAGGTTTATTAAGCGGTCGTGGGAATAGTTTAGAACAAGATCGTCGTGCCATTGCAGTTTGGAGATTAATGACGATGTATCGTCTGCGCGGGCACGTACTTGCGAATTTGGATCCTTTAGGTACAGAACCCGGCTTAAGTCCGGAGCTTGATCTGGAGTATTATGGACTCTCTCTTTGGGATTTGGATCGAGAATTTTACTGTGATAATCTGGCAGGGAAAAAAACAGCGAAATTACGCGATATCATTCTGCTCTTGCGAGATACGTATTGTGGTACCATAGGAGCAGAATATATGCATCTGCTCGATATGAACGAGAGAACATGGCTTCGAAAGACTATGGAAGCCACAACAAATACTCCTGAACTTACTAAAGTTGATAGAAAGGAGATCCTGCACAAACTGAACCAGGCAATGGCATTTGAGCAGTTCTTGCACAAAAAATATATCGGTCACAAAAGATTCTCTCTTGAAGGTGCTGAGACGGTTATACCAATGATGCATTTTTTAATGGAACGAGCCGGTAAAAATGACGTTGAAAAATTCTTTTTGGGAATGGCTCATAGAGGGCGATTGAACATTCTCGTAAACATCTTAAACAAACCTTATAAAAAGGTTTTTGCAGATTTTGAAGGAAATGTTGATCCGGCCACAATACAGGGTTCAGGCGATGTTAAATATCACCTGGGATCCAAAGGAAGTTATAAAACAACCGAAGGAAAAGAAGTTGAGTTGGAATTACTACCGAATCCGAGTCACCTGGAAGCAGTAAATCCGGTGGTTGAAGGAGCTGCCAGGGCAAGTCAGGATCACTTTGAAAAGGAGGAAGCCAAGAAAAAAATCATTCCGTTATTAATTCACGGTGATGCTGCATTTGCCGGTCAGGGTGTAGTCGCTGAAACTCTAAACATGTCTCAATTAAGGGGATACGAGACCGGTGGAACAATTCATTTGATTATAAATAATCAAATAGGCTTCACTACCCTGCCAAATGATGCTCGTTCAACAGAATACGCTTCTGATCTGGCTAAAATGATCCTTGCACCCATTTTCCACGTCAATGGTGATGATCCGGAGGCTGCCGTTCATGCAATCAATCTGGCACTGGATTATCGACAGAAATTTGGGAAAGATGTTGTCATCGATTTGGTTTGTTATAGAAAACATGGGCATAATGAGGGTGATGAACCTGCATTTACACAACCCGGTTTATACAAGGAAATTGATAATCACTCTTCGGTAAGAGATTTGTATTTAAAAGAGCTGCTTCGCAAAGGAGAGTTTACCGAAGATGAAACTCAGGCAATTTTTGATGAGTTTGATAAACTATTAGAAGAGGCATTTGAAAGTGCAAAAAGCTCACCCACATTAGAGGTGACCGATAAAATGCTGGATCGTTCTGAAGAGAAACAAAAGGACAGACTTGAATTCCCTGATACAACTTATTCACAGGATGAATTGGAAGAGATTGCCGTTCAATTGAATACAGTACCCTCAAATTTTGATGCAAATCCAAAACTGCTCAGACAACTTGCAAAAAGAGCGGAAGCTGCTAAAAATAATGAGGAGACCATTGATTGGGGTTTTGCAGAAGCCCTTGCATTTGGTTCACTTCTAAAAAAGGGGAAAACAATTCGTCTAACCGGACAAGATGCTGAAAGAGGTACATTTTCACATCGGCACGCCGTACTTCATGGAACAGAAACCAACCAAAGTTTTATTCCTCTTAACAATTTGAGCGAGAATCAAGGTCCCTTTTATGCATATAATAGTTTTTTAAGTGAATTTGCGGCTCTTGGATTTGAATTTGGTTATGCTTCAGCAAAACCGGATTCCTTGGTAATTTGGGAAGCTCAGTTTGGTGATTTTGCTAATGGCGCTCAAGTAATTATTGATCAATTTATCTCTGCTTCTGAGGCCAAATGGGGCCAAAGATCCGCACTGGTCATGACTTTGCCACATGGTTATGAAGGACAGGGACCTGAACACTCGTCTGCTCGTTTAGAAAGATTTCTACAACTCTGTGCAGAAGATAATATGCAAGTAGTAAATCTCACTACTCCAACACAGTATTTTCATGCACTGCGTAAACAGACCTTGCAGGAAAAGAAGAAACCACTGATCATCATGTCACCAAAAAGTCTGTTGAGACATCCTCTTGCGGTTTGCAGTGTAGAGCAGTTGGCGAATGGATCTTTTCAACCATTTATTACAGATGCAGATATTGAAGATGTGGAAGCCGTAGATCAACTGATCATCTGTTCCGGTAAAGTCTATTATGATCTTTATAAGGAGAGAGGAAATCTAGGGATAACCAATGTCGCAATTGCAAGGATGGAGCAGCTCTATCCATTCCCTGACAAAGATTTAAAGAATTATCTCAATGAATTGAAGAATGCAAAGTCAATTGTTTGGTGTCAGGAAGAGCCTAAGAATATGGGGGCTTGGACACATGTCGCCCCAAGACTTTATGATCTGCTTGGAAAAGGACAAAAGTTAAGGTATGCCGGTAGACTTGCGTCTGCCTCTCCTGCTGCCGGACAGAAAAAGATTCATGACGTTGAACAGGCCAGATTGATTAAAGATGCTTTGGAGGTTGAGAAGTGAAAAGTGAGAAGTGATCACAGATAGCTGATAGCTGATAGCTGATAGCTGATAGCTGATAGCTGAATGCTACAAAACATTGTACGAGTTCCCCGATTGAGCTATAGAAATGTTACCTGAGAGTATTTTGTGCTTGAAATTCAGGTTATATTTTTTCTCCCACTCTTTAACTATATCACGTTCTCCTTTCCGAGATATGTCATCCAATATGATTGAATAATCACTATCAATATTTGAATGAAAAACAGGTACTGCAGGATATCTGCTGTGTTTAAGATTTGATAATTTTGCAGGCGGCCCATCAATAAAGAGCAAATCTATTGGCGGAGAATCCTTTAAAAGAAATTGAAGTTTGTCTAAATCATACCAAACCCCTTTTTTATTTAAGCACTCAGAACAGGGTTTTAACGGCGCGTGGATTAGATTTACATACTCAATTAACTGATTTGATTTGAGTATTTGACGAAGAATCGATAGCCAGTTTTCATCGTGATCGATGGAATTAAATGTGACATCTAACCCCATCTGTTTGATCAGACTGCATATATATACAGTAGAAATCCCACTACCACACTCTACAATGTGTTTTCTCTGATGTATGGTTATATCATTTAATAGATAGACTAGTGCAGTAGGATGAATGGAAGCGCCTGTCCAGGGGAGGTAACCGGGGAAGATATTCTTTAGCAATTGAAGGCTCCGGATATTTTTTACCTCCAAAACGATATCTTTAAGTAAGAAATTTTGAATATTACGGAACATGTTTTGGCTTCAACCTCAAAATAATATTTAACAGCAGATGATTTAATTGTAGATCAAGTTACAATATAAATCACTTGCAATCAGTATTGTGTTAATAGCTGAACATAACTACTGCCTTCTGTGTTCTCCATGCTATTCATAGCATTAGCGTACTACGTAGTCTGCACTACGTAGCTTAGGCGTAGTAAACGAGCCTTAACGAAGCCCATTACGCACACCTTTACAGATCCTGGATACCGCATCATGGCTATGCAAACTCTCCAAGTGTGTACACCGGGCTACAAAATCTTTAATCCGATCATCTTCATTCAATACATCATATAACAATCTGGCTGCGTCCTCCACAAATTTCTGGTAGGCACCATTCATCTCAGCAAAAGCTTGTTCATCCTCACGTTTTACAATAACCTGTGTTTCAGTTTTTAGTGCTTCTCTGCACATAAACACAAGATCATCTATGAAAATCACATCATTCAGTTGAACTGTTACATTTGCTACACTTCGTTGACTGTGTGGAATCGCTGCTATATCGCGGGTTTCCCGGGCATGTTCAGCTAATTCATAGGAACAAGGACAGGCACTGCTATACTCAAAATCAAGATGAACAAAACTGCTAAACTGATCAAATTCATCAATTTCCCCCTCCAATGAGACCTTATAATATTGATACCCTTCATATTCGGATCTAAGGCTTTTCATGATCATCGGATAGTTAAAACTGAGCTGTAAAAAAGCAGTATCACTGTTTAAATCTTCTTTATAAGCCTCAAGAATGCTTTTTAATTTATAGGGGTGAAAAATATCATCTTTGAACTTATAAAAAGTCCTCATAATACGACCCATATTAATTCCCTTTTTACCTGCTTCCAATCCTACATAGCCATCAATAGATGTCTCTAAAGTAAGCAATTCGCCTTCCGGTGATGGATATTTTAGTGGCAATTTAAAATTGGATATACCTACCTGTTGGATGGGTACATTGGCTCCTTCTATTAGAGAAGCGGGTCCATTTTGAAGATCAGGTAAGCCCTGCTTGTACTGATCATTAACCACGAATGTTGGGTCGTAAAACTTTCGGATATTTGTAGAAATCATAACTTTGATATATGTGTACTTAGACTATAATAGATTGAGCGACTCAAAAAAGCATACGAGCAGAGTTGCAATATATTCAGTTTACCTGTAGAAATTCAGTAATTAGTTTAGTGTTAAACAATATCTAACTCTTTGGACAATATTCTGCAAAATTTCGTTCAGTCTCGTAAAGTCTAACTGAATAAAGCTTTGAATTTGATGATGCCACTTCATCAACATCTGATTTCATCTGCTCAAAGAATACTTTGCATAAATTTTCTGTGGACGGAATCACTCCTTTCAGGTAGGGAACTTCCAAGTTTAAATTTTTATGATCACAAGGATCAATAATATGTTTCTTTATTATACGCTTTAATAAACCAAGATCGATCACATAGCCTGTATCAGGGTCAGGTGTTCCTGCAACTGTTACCTCTATTACATAGTTATGCCCATGCCAATTGGGGTTATTACACTTACCAAACGTTTTAAGGTTCCAATCATCCGATTTATCGGGATTGTGAAGGCGGTGTGACGCGTTAAAATGCGCTTTGCGGGTTACGTAAATCAAAATTGTCCTCTGTTTATTGTTGTATCTTCAACACACACAAAAAGTTTACGGTTCCTACAATTAAGGTACAAGATACAATCTGCATAAAAAAAAAGCTGCAATCCAAAACAGGATTGCAGCTTATGTTTTTTATTTCTGTAAATGTTTGATCTTTTTTTGAGATCAGTTTAGCACTATTTAAAATGCATACTTGATACCAAGGCTAACGGCTCGGCCGGGAGTGAATAAACTGAATATTTCATCATCAGCTCTAAATCCCTGATAAATCTCTTCTCTAGTATCATTTAAAATATTTGATACACTCAGATTTATTGATGTCTGCCCTTCATCACCCAGTGATTTATTCATATTAAACCTCAGGTTGTGAAACGGACTTACATAAACATCGGGAAAGAGACCTCCTCCTACGATCGCAAGTGTTTCGCCATTCAAATTATAAAAGAATCCGGCATCGAGACCAATCGCAGGGTTGGTGTACTGTAAACCGGCGTTTACCATGAACGGTGCCTGTCCTGCCATCTGTCGGGTATCATTAATGTTTTCTCCCACTTTTTCGCGGCTTTTTCGTGCCAAATACTCTTGATTAGTCATGTCGATCTCCGACTCAACAATCGTCAGGTTTCCATTGAAGCTAAAATCTCTTAACAAGGGACTAATAAAACCTAGTGCTTTTCTAAATTCGAATTCCGCACCAAATACTTCACCGTTGCCCACGTTTCGAGGTTGAAATTCGCTTGAGGTTGCCTGTGCCTGTACACGTACAATTTCAATTGGATCATCGAAAGATTTGTAGAAAAGACTTACAGACATCAGCTGACCCCGTGTTGAAAACCTCTCCCATCGAAAATCAATGTTATTGATTCGTGTTTCTGTGAGATTTCCGTCCCATTCACCGATAGCAAACAATCCACCATTAAAAATACGATCGGAAATCGGATCTAGTATCTGAGCAAATGAAAGCTCTTTAAATGACGGGCGGGCAATCGTTTTGGAGTAAGAGAATCTTATATTTTGATTATCTGACACGTTATAGGTAAGGTTTGTGGAAGGAAAAAAGTCGAGAGCATCCAGCACTTTTTCGTTATCAAGGTTATTCCCACTTACATCACCCTGAGCAAACAGAGCATCACGTCCCGTGTGACGTTGCACATAATTTTCCGCTCTCAGTCCAAGATATACTTTCAGGTTTGTTATCGGATAAAATTCATTCGATACGTAAGCAGCAATATTTTCAACGGTAGAGTTGTATTTATTTGGGTTGGGATCCGGATTACCAGACTGATAGTAAATCGTGCCATTTGGATAGATATTTTCATCTCTGAAAATTTCTGAAGGGTCTCCGGTAAAATCAGGCCAGCTACCAAAATTCTGCATATCAAACGTCAGGATTTCATAATCCCTCTCTTTATATACGTAGTTTGCACCAAATTTTAACGTGGACGGATTATTCAGCATTTGAAACTCTTTCGAGACGTCCAAACGACCTGCGTAATTTACCTCCTCCATATCACGCCAAATTCTGCTTGGATTACCACCGGCTCCTGCTACAAAACGTGGTGCCTGGCCTGATACAGAGAGTGTATAAGCTGTTTTTCTAATATCGGGATCTACCATTGTTGAATATGTTGGAGATACTCTCCAATCAATCTCCCAGTTTGAACTGGTGAAGTAATGTGTACCTCTAAGCATGAAGTTTGTAACACTTCTTTCACCATAAACGAGGTTATAGGAATCGGCGGTATAACCGGATTGACCCGGTGCATTCTCACTGTTGTCTATAAAAAAGTTTGTTGCACTACTCTCTCCGTTTTGGAGATGCATACCGGTTAAATTATACTTTGAACGGCTTGTTTTATAGGCAATACCGGCCAAGCCTCCGGCAAGTACATTTCGGTCAGACACAGTTCCACTTTGACGTGTGGCATAAACCAAATCATAATCTGTGGGATTAGGTTGAGTTTGATACTCTCCAAACTGGTAATCGTTATAATGCGTATATGAGTTTCTATATGTCGCAGATAAAATATATCCAAGGCGTTTGTCTGTTGCGACCCTGAATTGATTACCCAGCGAAACCCCTATACTGTAATCCATCGGATTGGTAGTAGCATATGGGCCTAATGTGGAATCAAAACCTTGCAGAAAATCATTTACCTGATCCGGAGAATCACCACTGATTGGCGTTGGAATTCTGTCATTTTCGGCCCCGGTTGGCAGATCTCTTTTTCCGTTGTCAAAGCCAAGAAAATCTGTGTTACTGCCTTCGTAGGTCAAAAATTCACTACTAAAATGCATATCCGGGTTGTAACCAATACTTGCAGATACATCAAAAAAGGGTTCTTCAGGAAAGGCCTTAGTTTCGATATTAACGATACCACCCGTAAAGTCAGCCGGCATATCAGCCACTGCACTTTTGGTGATTACCATATTGTCGATCAAATTTGTGGGAAAAATATCGATCTGCAGACTATTTTTATCAGGGTCGAGGCTTGGAATATCTATTGAGTTCAGCATGGTTTTAGTGTAGCGGTCTCCAAGTCCGCGAACAAAAACATATTTTCCATCTTCAATAGAAACACCTGTCACCCTTTTTATAGCATCGGCCGCATCAGAATCGCCAACTCTATCGAATTGCTGTGCAGAAATTCCATCCATCAAGTTGGCAGCTTTCATCTTCTTGGACATCATGGCTACCTCTGATGTGTTTATTGCACTTGCCGTTACAACCACCTCGTCCATCTCTTCAACAGATTTTGAGAGCATAATACTACTCAGAATCGTAACCTCGCCGGGCGTTACTTCCACACTTTCAATAATTAAAGTTCTGTAGGATACATAAGTAATGCGCAGATCATATGTGCCTGCGGGTAGTTCAATATCAAATTTACCATCAAAGTCGGTACTTGCTCCACCAGATGTATTTTGTACAAAAACGGAGACACCAAATATGGGTTCTCCGCTCTCTTCATCTAAAATGGATCCCCGTATCAATCCGGGTTCTTCGTCCGCGGTATTACTCATATCATCTTGAGCAAAAATGCGGAATGGCACGAATGCCAGTATAAGAATCAGTGTAATTTTTAATATCGTTTTCATGTTTTTCTTATCTATAAATAAACGGCTTGTTAATAAAGAGATTGGTATAAAAATAAGCTTGCCTTCGGTTTTAGGCCGAAAGCAAGCTTGTAAATTATGTATTAGAGTCCAAGATCATCAAGAGCACCAGACTGTCGGGCCCAAGTCCATGCAAATGCAGTGATATCTGCACCTACGGTAGCTTCACCTACACTACCTACTGCAGTCACTTCAGGTATAAGACCTTCTGGGAAGAAATCAGCTACAGCCGTTCCTGCAGGAAGTACGACTTCAATATTTGTGATTGAGAAGCCATTTGTGTTAGCAGCATAATCCGGATAGTCAGATGAAATTATAGAACCTTCATTAAGACCAAAGAAAAGAATGTTTGACATATTCACATCGGTATTGTCATCTACGTCAATCATTTCTTCTGCTCCATTCCCGGCCACATAAACCGTTGCATTGGTGATAGTATGACCTGAACTTGTAAATGAACCTTCGGGTCCATCGAGCTCAAAAGGTGAATCTCCGGGGCTAACCAGCAGCATATTATCGATAGTACCAGACCAAGCCTGATCCGTATCAACTGCGTCATCACCATTATTCCATACCATAACGTTTGTTGCATTTACTGATCCACCGAAGAATTCAACTCCATCATCCTGGTTGGCTACGATTTCAATATTTTCGATAACGGTTCCGTTTCCAACTCCACCCAGTGTCAAACCATTGATTTCGTTTCCTTCACCAATGTTTGATCCACCGTGTCGAATAGATATATAAGTAATGGAACCTGAGCTATCGCTTTCATCACTTCCACCGTAGAGTCCGTTTGAGTCTGAAGTAGGGATCCCTTCGATCTGCACTTCGTTAACGTCCCCACCTTCATTGGAAGCGGAAATAGGCGCATTTCCTAATACTATAACACCGCCCCAAAGACCATTAACATCAGGATCTAGGTTCGGGCTTGTGAAATCTCCGGAAGCTACTTGTTCCGGCGTAATTTCATCTGCTACAGATGTAAATATGATTGGGGCATCCAATGTCCCGTTTGCGTTAAGAGTTCCATCTCTGGCAACTAATAAAGCAGTTGCATTTGCACCGGTACCGGCTTCACCTTTTACTACAGCACCGCCCTCGATGGTAAGAGTGGCCCCTGCTATTACGGCAATACGTCCGCCAAGTATATAGGTTTTACCTGTTTCCCAAGTAGTTTCGCCTGTAATATTATCAACTACACGAATCGTAGTTTCTTCTTCTGAAATGGTTAGAACTGCTGTTGCATTATCAGAGAGACCTTCACTATCTGTTACTGTTATAGTAACTGAACCCGCACCGGCAGATGAAGCTGAGTAGCTCACAACAACACTACCGCTTGTTGCTCCACTTGATGGCTGCGAAGATATAGTGGCTGAGCCGTTTTCTGCAGCTGCAGTTGCTGAAGCAAACCCACCAGACACTGTGACATTAAAAGTAAGTTCAACTGCATCACCAACTAAAGCGTTCTGCGAAGAAGGCGCAGACACACTTGGTTCCATCGGTGTTGAAGAGGTGGAATCATCATCGCAGGAGATAAATAGCGACGCTACCAGCAACAATGATAATGTAGATTTTAGTATAGATTTGATATTCATATGTGTAATTATTGTTTATAGATTTAAAGAACACCTAAATCTACTATCACAATGTTACACACAGATTAATTTAATGTTACCAAATTAATAACAAATGACTCTGAGCTGTATCAAATTAACGTTTACATTATTGATTTTATTAACTTTTTATACTTTCAGAATCTTGAGTGGCATCCTCTTGTTCATCAGCCTCTTGATTTTTTGAGGATTCTAAATCAGATTTTTTTGATTCCGCTACTTCCTTTTTTCCATTCCTTCCATCAAATATTCCTTCCGGATAGGTTCCACTGGGTCGATCACCCAACATTGCCCGAATGTCGATGTGATTCAATACTTCTTTTTCAAGAAGAGTTTCTGCCATCTCTTCTAATTTATCACGCTGCTCAGTCAATAATTCCAGCGTTCTCTGATAATTTCTTTCGATTATATTGCGTACTCCCTGATCAATTTTTTGAGCTGTATTTTCAGAATACTTCTTATTGAACCCAAAACTGTTTTCCGGACTATTGGAATCTTTAAGGGATAAATATCCCAACTCTTCACTCATGCCAAATTCAGCAACCATCGCAAAGGCCAAATTTGTAATCCTTTCAAGATCATTTTGTGCACCGGTCGATATTTTTCCAAACACGATCTCCTCTGCAACTCTCCCCCCCAAAAGTGCACATATTTTATCATCCAGCTCTTCTGTTGTCATTAGAAATCGATCTTCCAGCGGGGTTTGAAGAGTATATCCGAGTGCCGCAAATCCACGTGGTACAATACTTACCTTCAGTACAGGATCTGTGTATTTCAGCAACCAACCTACAATCGCATGACCCGCTTCATGATAGGCAACTATTTTCCGTTCATCCGGACTGATTAATTTATTCTTTTTCTCCAGACCGGCTACTACACGTTCGATTGCATCCTGAAAATCTTCCATCTCAACCTGTTTTTTGTCACGTCTGGCTGCATATAGAGCTGCCTCATTACACAAATTAGCCAGTTCAGCGCCTGCAAATCCGGGAGTTTGCGATGCGAGTACCTTTAAATCTATATCTTTTGATAAGATCAGTTTCTGGGAGTGAACTTCCAGTACTTGCATCCGTCCTTTCAGATCCGGCTTATCGATAAGTATTTGGCGATCAAAACGACCGGGTCTTAACAGGGCTGAATCCAAAATATCCGGGCGGTTTGTTGCGGCCATGATAATGACACCCTTATCTGAATTAAACCCATCCATTTCGCTCAACAATTGATTTAGCGTATTTTCTCGCTCATCATTGGAGCTCATTGCCATCCCGCGTCCCCGTGTCCGACCTATTGAATCAATTTCATCAATAAAAATAATGCAAGGTGCTTTTTCTTTTGCTTGTTTAAACAGATCCCTTACTCTTGCGGCACCTACCCCTACAAACATCTCAACAAAATCGGAACCGCTTAACGAGAAAAACGGCACATCTGCCTCACCGGCAGTGGCTTTGGCCAGAAGTGTTTTTCCTGTACCGGGAGGTCCGACTAATAGTACACCTTTGGGCAGTGTCCCCCCCAGTGTTGTAAATTTTTGTGGATTGCTTAAAAACTCAACAACCTCTTCAACTTCAGCTTTTGCTTCTTCCAGACCCGCTACATCTTTGAATGAGACTTTACTCTCCGTCTGTTTATCATATAACGATGCTTTATTTTTACCAATATTGAGAACTTGCTGACCCGGATTCATTTTTCTGAAAATGAATATCCAGAATGCGATAATTAGTGCAATGGGAATCAACCAGATAAATATGCCACTGAACCAGTCCTCCTCTATACGAACGTCATAGACCACCTCATGCTGATCTAACATAGATCGAATTTCATCTCCTTCCAGGATGGTAGTAGAGAATCGATTTGTAGAAGACTCTGACAAGTCCCATCGATTTTCAGACGGCACAGGCCTTTCTAAAATTCCATCCTCATAAATCTGATCATCGTATGTACCAACTACATCAACTCGATTGGTAATCGTGATCTCATCCACATATCCTTCCTGGACATAATTGAGGAATTCACTGTATTTAATCCTTTCAGATGATTCAGCGGGGAGGAAATAAAAATTAAATCCTATCAATACCATAAAAAGAACAAAATAAGGCCATAATGGGAACTTAGATGGCTTTTTAGGATCTTTTTCCTTCTTTTTAAAACTCTTTTTCTCTGTTGGTTTTTTCTTATTCATTTATAAAAATCAAAAATAGTGTCGAATGAAGCCTTAAATATAACCTTTTTCTAGATTACAAATTGTTTGAGAGTAAAAACTTTAGGTTTTTTATGTTCGAAAACGAAATTATTATCAAAATAAGATGCAAGTTCGGATTCTAATGTCTTCAATTAACCAAATAATTGTTCATTGAATTCAGTCAAGGACTTTTATGTATCAAATTACAGCAAAATTTGAAGATGTCTGAATAGACTATTTAAGATCCAGTTCAACGGTTTCACCTTCACCTGTATTCAAGAGTAGTTTGTCTTGTCCGGATATTAATTTGCCTACGACAGTAAAATCTTCGAATATACTCCTAAGTTTTCCGGCGTCATTTTCGTTCATGGTAAAAAGCATTTCATAATCCTCTCCTCCATAAAATGCATATTTATCAACATCCTCTTTCATTTCATCTGCAATTTTTCTGGTCTCAAGAGAAATGGGGACAGCCGGTGAGTAAATTTCAGCCCCTATCCCGGATTCTACCAGGATTGATTTCAGGTCAGCAAGCAGACCTTGTGATAAATCAATCATAGATGTTGGTTTAATTTTCGATTTCCTGAATGCTTCTACTACATCTTTTCGAGCATGTGGCATCAACTGTCGTTGAACCACATATTCATATTCACTAAGGTCAGGCTGAAAATAATCTGATTCTGATTCTTGCCAATCTTTCTTTTCTCTCATCAATACACGAAGTCCGGCTAATGCAGACCCCAAATCACCGGTCACACAAATTAGATCACCATCATTTGCACCTTTACGGTAGATAACGTCTTCTTTCGGCACACTTCCAATGGCTGTCATGGAGACTGCCAATATCTGATGTGAAGCTGTGGTATCTCCCCCGCTCAACTGTATATTATAATCTTTACATGCGGTATCAACCCCATTAAAAAACTGTTCAACCATTTGAACAGATATCTTATTCGGAATGGCGATATTAACCAATAACTGAACCGGATTACTGTTCATAGCATATAAATCACTGACGGCTGCTGTCGTTAATTTATATCCGAGATGTTGCAGAGGTGAATAGGTAAGATCAAAGTGTACACCTTCCAGGAAAATCTCTGAAGATGTAGTTAACAGATCAGTGCCTGATGCTTTGAATACAGCGGCGTCATCCCCAATACCGGAAACAATCTCTTTACGTATAGCTCCCTGGTATTCTTTTATTTTCTTAATGAGTGCGGGAAAGCCGATGTCTTGTATCTGTTGAAATGATTCTTCCATAAAATTTTTGCTGAAATAAAAAAGGCATTTGCCCGATATTAATCGAAACAAATGCCTTGTAAAAAGCGTTTAAATCGTAAGATTAAATCTCACGCCGCGTAGAATAGTTGATTTGAAGTGTACTTGCATGACGAAGTTCCTGTTGAACATCTGTAATGATTCCAAATTCTGAATCACTATCTACCCGCAGCGAAACAATCAATCTGGGTTGTTCCAACAGTTTATCATACATAATATTTCTGATAGCACCAATCTCTTCAACTAATGCATCATCAATCTGTACTTTTGTATCGCCATATCGTCCGCCACCTAATCTTTCAGGTCCGATATATACATAGCTGACGCGACGTTTCTGTTCAATTTTCTCGATGTTTTCAGCTGTTGCATAATCGATCTGAACTTGAAGTTCAACTTCTCGCAATACAGTTGTAACCATGAAGAAGATTAAAAGCATGAATACCACATCAGGCATAGCCGATGTTGGTACTGATTGCTTGGTTTTAGCCTGTTTCTTTTTAAATTTAGACATATACGTTACCCCTCATCAGGTTCTGCTATTGATATTTTCTTAGGGTACATTTCTTGTATCTCAGCTCTTCGCTCATCTCCTTGCTCAAATGAACTGTAAGGAACTCCAAACCGGTCCATTGAAGCTGTATGCCTGAGTTCTTCGTAAGCACCCATAACCTCATCTAACATATCAATATATACGTTGTAAGGAGTTCTTCTATCCGTCTTGATAGAAACAATTGCATCGTCAGGACTTTCTGAAAGTTCAGGATCAGCTCCATTATTATCGACGAATTCTTTCACCAAATCACGAACATTAGCAACAGCTGCCGGTTGTTCATTGATCAATACCATTCCCTGTGCATTCACAAGAATGTTCATCAAATTTCTTTCTCGTACAGGAGGCGGGGGAGTTGTATCATCCGGGATAGGAGGTAAAACTAATCCAATACCGGTATCAACATCAATCGTCGTCACAACAAGAAAGAATATAAGAAGTAAGAAAGCAATATCAGCAAGTGATGATCCGTTGATCTCTGCTTCTTCTCTTCCGCGCTTTTTCTTTAGCATCTTCTTTCAGTTTAAAATTTGATTGTTCCGCGTGTTCCTGTAACTACAATAGAAATCATCATAACAGCGACCATAAAGACTACGGTAGCTACACCAGCCTGATCAATTGACCCCATGGTGGCATAGGATGCTCCAAATACCACTACCGGGACGAGCATTACAGAGACTCTTTTGAAATCTGATTTCCCATTTATAATATTTCTGACCCCGGAAATCAGGATGAATATCACCCCGACTACGATCAGTCCTAAAGTTAACCCAATTGCTAAGCTATCAAACATAGTATCTCCTCTTTAAAATTTGATTTTGAGGACGCTTATCAATTAAGCGTCACCCTTTGCTGCGTCTTGTTCAGGAACAATCTGCTTTCCTTGTTGGAGGAGTACAATTGAATCAATCAATGTGATGGAACTTTCTTCCATATCAGCGATTAATCGGTCAATCTTGGACACACAGTAATTATATCCAATTTGAAGGATAATACCAGCCAGAAGTCCACCGGCAGTCGTAAGAAGTGCAATTTTAATACCACGAGCAACCAGACTGGGAGAAATATCCGCAGCGGCTTCGATAGCATCAAACGCTTCAATCATACCAACAACAGTTCCAAGGAATCCAAGGAGTGGTGCAATTGCAATGAAGAGTGCGAGCCAAACCAGACCTCTTTCGAGAAAACTCATCTCGATAGATCCATAAGTTGTGATGGCCTTTTCAGCAGCGTCGATTCCTTCATCAGCTCTCATCAAGCCGGCTTGGAATACAGAGGCTACCGGACCTCTTGTTTTGGCACATAGTTCCTGAGCAGCGGGAATCCCACCCTCCTGGAGTGCCTGTTGTACTTCGAGGACAAATTTTCTTGTGTTGATATCTGCAAGGTTCAATGTAATGATTCTTTCTAGGAAGATCGCTAGGCCGAGAACCAATGCAACCAATACCGGCCACATAAATTCACCACCTTCGTTAAATTTCTCTACTAAGACATTGAAAAAGCCAGCATCAGCCCCAGCTTGAAGAAAAAAGAGAGCTAAAGATGAAGTCATACTATTACTCCGAGTTATGTTTTGGTTTTATGCTTAATTTGACAGCAAAATGATAGATCATTTAGGTCATAAAGTCAAAATATCAATTTAAAAATTAACATTCTAAGATTATTACCGTTAATCACATCTTACTAATCTTTATTTGTTCTATTGGAATATATTAGATGAAACGGCTAAGTGCCAAACTCTTTATCATTTTTTTCAGATTTTTAATCTTTCGTAACACTCTTTCTTAATTATCACATCAAAAAAGTTCGATTTATGATCTAAATCAACAGCTTTAGACTCGTGTAGATCTTAATTAAATATTATTAAAGTTCCTTAATTCTATAAATAATCCGATATTTTCCCACTGAATTTCAGTGATATTGAGATTTATTTATTTCAATTTATCAAGGGTAATTCAGATTAAAACCACTCTAAGCTCCTCAAGAATTATCATTACATCTGTAAAAAAACTTTTAGAACACTGTTATAAAAGAGGAACCTACTGAATCAATTATACTCAGTTGTTCTATGATTACGCTTAAAAAAACTATAGTCAAAAAAAAAGCGCCCCTTAAAGAGACGCTTTTTAATTTCATTTAAAATGAAGTGATAATTACATCGTTGAATTAAGCGGATGTGATTCTGCACGTCTGTTTTTCTCACAACCCGGTGTATTACTGTCCATTTCTGCTTCAGAACATGGAATTGGTGCTTTCCCTAAACCTCTTGAGTCAATTCTGGATTCATCAATACCGTTTGATGTATAAAAAGATACAACGGATGAAGCTCTTCTCAAGCTTAGTCTTAGATTGTATTGGTCGCCACCTACATGATCAGTATATGCATCAACCCGAACTCTGGTGTTTGGGTTTGAACGAAGTTCTTCTACGTTTTGAGCAAGCAACATTGCAGCACGATCCGTAATTGTATCCATGTCAAAGTTGAAATTAACAGTTTGTAACTCTTCAACAATTTCAGGCTCCGGTTCTGGCTCCGGTTCTGGCTCCGGCTCTGGCTCTTCAACTTCGACGGTCACTTCAGGTTCTGGTTCCGGCTCAACAATTTCCTCCGCAGTACGGCAGGAACTAAAAAGTATACTTAAGGCCAATAATAGGATAACAATTGAAAAACGATTAAATGATAGATTCATAGTGTGTATAGTTAGTAATTATGATATTAAATTCAAAAATCAGAAAAGAACTACTCATTTGCAATACTTTTTAGAAAAAAAATATTATTTCATTCTTTGTTTAAAAAATTTCGACTAAAACCGATTGAGCCTTTTTTAATATTTGAAATTAAATCAGTTCTCAATTTTCGATAACCTCTCTGTACTTCATCAAAAAAACACCCATTATTCCATCAAAACAACGAGTGCTTCATACGCCAAAAATAATATCTAATTATTCAGTCGTTGATATCTATCAATACCTCTATCGAGAAACTCTGTAAATTCTTCAGTTCGGGTAAAACCGATCAGTTGATCCAGTACACGGCCCGTATGTGGATCAACAATTGCATAAGTCGGTAGTGCAAGGGTTCCGGTTAACTCAAATTGAAAGGTTTGATTCTCTGATGCCCGGGGACCCCCATCAGTGTATAGTTTTACTTTTTCCATCATCTCAAATCGCTCAATGACACTCTGCTGTGGAAACACAGTACTCTCCATTGCACGACAATTGGTGCAGGTATACCCCGTAAAATCAACAAACAGGGGCATGTTCTGAGTAATCGCATTATCTACAGATTCATCATAATTATCAGACCATGTATCAATGGCTGACCCACCGCCCCCAGCTGAGCCAATTGAGTTTACCACACTTACATCCGTTGCCTGACGAGCCGGTAGCCATGCATCCCAAATACCCATTGAAGCACCCAGTAACCCGGGAATCAAATAGAAACTGAAAAGTATAAATGGCATTGCAAGCAATAATCGTCCGGTTGTAATCGATGTAGGTTTCTCCTCACCATGAAGTGCAAATGTCCCAAGCAAGTAGAGTCCACCGATAAAAAACAGTGTCATCCAGAAAGCAATGCCGAGGGGTCTTGTAATTAAACCCCATTGCCATATAATATCTGCATTAGCGAGAAATTTTACTGCGGCAGCCAATATTATAATTCCCAAAACAACTTTAACCACATTCATCCATGCACCGCTTTTGGGAAGTGACTCTAGATAACCCGGAAACATCGCAAACAGCACAAAGGGGCTCGCAAATGCAGTTGAGAAGCCCAACATACCCACGATTGGGAAAAACCACTCCCCTCCTGTTGTAGCAGCCAATATAGCCCCCACAAAAGGAGCCGTACAAGAAAATGACACCGCACTGATTGTTGAACCCATAAACAGCGTTCCTACAATTCCACTTCCCTCATTACTTTTTTTATTCAGCCAATTTGTTAATTGATAGGGCAATCGGAGTTCAAACATGCCAAGTAAACTGACTCCAAAAAGGACAAACATAATACCGATCGTCAGGTTTACCCACGGATTCGATGCAAACTGACTTACCCCGGCAACTCCTAAAATGAGAGCAAGCAGACCTCCGATTGCCGTGAAAATGACGACAATAGAGAGCCCAAAAATAGTGGCCTGACCCCAACTGGTTCTCTTCTTATCTTCTCCCTTGCCTTGGTTTGAGAAATACGACACCACTAAAGGTATCAGGGGAAATACACAGGGAGTCAGTAGAGCTGCAAACCCTGCTGTAATGGCGAGCCATAAAAATCCCCATATAGAATCAGATGCGATGTTGGAGTCGCTTGTCAGAGCGAAATCATCACTATTGTCTTGATCCAAACCTGCTTCCGGAAAATCAGTAAAGGGATCATCTGATACCCCTGAAATGGTAACCACCCCTTCAATAGTTTTGGTCTTTGGAGGTAAACAAGATCGATCATCACAAACTTGATAAAGAACATCTATTTGTATGGTTTCCTCACCTTGCACATCACTCTTGAATGCGACTGGAATAGTAAATTGTGGATTACCTGAATGCCAGCCTAAATCTGTATTAAAATTAGGATCAAAAGCAATTATGGCCTCAGTTTCTGTAACTTCACCTGCAATCGCCATGTTATCACTGGCAGATGAAAATGATGTAGGGTAGGGTCCGGCATCCGGATCATTTAAAATGGAATAAAGGTGCCAAGGGCTTTCAATGTCTGCCTCTATGACTACTTCAAATACCTCCCCTGCTTCAACGCTGTCCGGAATTGTGATTAATTCGTAATTAACCGGATCTAATAGTTGACTATATACAAAAAATGGGAACAGCACCAAGAGTGCTATTCCCATTAGATATGCTTTTATGATCTTCATTTAAACTTAAGTGAGATTGAAACTTTACATGGATGAATCTAAGTCCACCTATTGATTTATGATGTCAAAACCCTGATATTCCATCCAACAATAAATGGACGCCCTTTCGATCCCTGTATCACTCCTCTTTAACAACCCAAACTTTAACCTTTGGATTCAAATCACCCATTAGATCAACGGTTGCTGTATACTCACCCAAAGAATTAATATCCTGATCCATCGATATTTTCCTTCTGTCAATGATTATACCCCGTTCTTCAAGAGCCTCAGCTACCTGAATATTAGTGACTGTTCCAAAAATCTTGTCGTCCTCACCAACCGTAGCAGAAATGGTCACGGATGTAGCTTCGAGTTGCTCCGCTAATTCAGCAGCAGCCTCAACTGTGAGAGTTGCTCTCAACTCAGCTTCTCGCTTCATGTGCTCGTAATTCTTAATGGCACCTTCAGTCGCCATCACAGCTTTATTTTGAGGGATTAGGTAATTACGACCATATCCCGGCTTCACATCAACAAGTTCGCCGGCACTTCCCAATTTTTCGATATCTTCTTTTAGTAGAACTTTCATGTTGATTTGCCTATCTCATATTTTCATTAACGTATGGAATAAGAGCTAAGAAACGAGCTCTCTTTACAGCAGTTGCAAGCTGACGCTGATGTTTGGCACTTGTGCCGGTTACGCGTCTTGGTAAAATTTTACCCTGGTCATTGATAAATTTTTCCAGAATCTCAGTCTGCTTATAGTCTATATACTCAAAACCGGCTTGTGTAAACTTACAAGCTTTACTCTTTAAATGTCCCTTCTTCGGGTGTGATGGATTGTTAATCATAATTCGTGCTCCGTGTAGATTTAAATAGTCTAATTATCGTCGTCTTGATCTTCTTCGTCTTCCGGCTCAACAAAAACAGGTAACTCCCCATTTTTTCTGAGTTCATAGTAACGAAGCATTTTTGCATCATATTTCAACGTCATATATCTCATGACATCGTCATGAATTCTCATATTTTTTTCTATCATTTCGATAGCACTTCCCGGAGCATTGAAATAGAGATTAACATAATATCCGGTTCCTTTTTTGTCGATGTCGTAGGCAAGTTTTTTTGCTCCCCACTCATCTAACTCGACGATTTCACCGTCGTTCTTTTCGATAAGGTCGCTGATGAACTTAACCATCTCTGCAGTCTTGTCCTCTTCGAGAACAGGATTCAGTATGGCAGTCATTTCAAAAAAATCTTTTTTCATTTACTGATCATTTTCTGTGGTTGTTTTCCAAAATCGGAAACAGTCATCGTACATTGTGTCGATAACAGAGCTAAGTAAGATACGATGAAAGGCTGGCTAATTCAATAGCCATATCTAGATTAGATCACTTTCATAATACAAGCTATTTATAATTCTATAATAAATATGGCTACTAGTAAAATGAACTGATCAATTCAATTAAACCATTTGTAGGCAGTACCGGTTCAATGCCGTAGTAGAGAGTTAGAATTGCAAGTAAAATCAGGGCGCTTTTAAATAGCATTCCCGGAGATCTCATTTCTACATCTTTGTGAGCCTCTTTAAAATAGAGATAGACCATCACCCTCAAGTAATAGTAGACACTTGCAGCGCTCGCAAGTACCCCAATTATTGCCAATGGAATGAGTCCCGCCTGAATAGCCGCTGCAAAAACATAATATTTTCCGATAAACCCGACCATAGGTGGAATCCCGGCCAGTGAAAAGAGAAAAACTGATAACATGACTCCCATAACAGGAACTTTGAATCCCAGACCGGCATAACTGTCAATCTCAGTAAAGTCGAGACCATGATTTCTTTCATAATAAGCGATCACACCAAAAGCACCTACATTCATCAACGTGTATGCAAATAGATAATAAAGTACTCCTGTATAACCCGCAGCAGTTCCAGCTGCTAAACCCACTAACAAATATCCGGCATGCGCTATACTAGAGTATGCTAGCATTCTTTTCACATTATCTTGAGCTAATGCTATCAGATTACCTACAATCATTGTAATGATCG
>JAGXIS010000147.1 GCA_024635465.1 Bacteroidota bacterium
CGGGAGATGTATTGACAGCTAACAAACACGAAAATGAAGATCTCTTTTGGGCAGTAAGAGGGGGTGGTGGAAACTTTGGAATTGTCACTTCTTTTGAATTTGAACTCCATGAAGTAGGACCGAATGTCATGTTTTGTATGCCGATGTATCCTATGGAAAATGCCGACAAAGTACTCACGGCTTGGCGGGACTTTATGGTTTCATCTCCCGACGAAGTAAGCTCACATGCTTTACTATGGACAATACCTGATGTTGAAGATTTTCCCGAAGAAGCCCGAGGTAAGGATATTGTAGCCGTACCAGCTCTATACGTCGGTGATCCTGAAGAAGGCCAAAGAGTGCTTCAACCTCTTCGTGATATAGGTGAACCAGTTTTGGATCTCAGTGGTCAATATCCCTTTGAAACAGTACAAAGTATGGTCGACTGGGTTTTCCCAAAAAATGAGCGCTATTATTATTTCAAGTCTACGGATCTCAATTCCTTGGATGATGATGTGTTGAAGCCTATCATTTCAAAGGCAAAAGAGCGTCCTGTATCATCAATATTAATGCTTATATGGAATTATGGTGGAGAAATGAACAGGGTAGGTGCTGAAGAGACAGCATTTGGGAGTCGTGATACGTCTTTTCTGCTTAGTGTTGATTCTGTTTGGGATAATCCTGCCGACTCTGAACGGGTTATTGCGTGGTCACGAAAAGTTCTGGAAGAGATGAAGCCTTACGCCGGTGATGGTATGTACCCGAATTTTCCTGGATTTGGTGAGGAAGGAAACGAGTTGGTGCAATCAGCTTACGGTAAAAATTACGAACGCCTTTCCAAAATTAAGGCCAAATATGATCCGGATAATTTTTTCAGTGTGAATTTGAACATAAAACCGGCTTGATACACAAGCCATTCAATCGGCTACGATGGATACAACGAGAATAAAAGCAATGGTGTTAATAGGTTCCACATCTTTTTTTCCGGAACCTGCAAGAGAGATTCTAAGATCAATAAATTTTGAAACTCTTGATGAAAACTGGCTTAATGGAATGAAACAACAGCATCCTGATGGTGAACCGCAAATAAAGTCACTAATAACTCAATTCAATAATTTCGCATATACCTATGATGATATGAACTTTACCCCACCTTATCTCTCTTCAATCAAGGCTCAAACATTAATCATACATGGAGACAGGGACCCGTTCTTCCCCGTTGACATTCCGGTTACTTCGTATAATTCCATACCGAATAGTTATTTATGGATCGCACCCAATTTTGGACATCGCGGGTTTGACAATGACCCCTTGTGGGCTGATACATTTACCAATGTCGTTACTCAGTTTTTATCCGGGGAGTGGAACGATTGAGAAGCGCCTGAAATAACGGCATTAAGTGGACTTGGTACAAACTAGGTTTTGGTCCTGTCCCTAACAATTCCAGCTATGTCAGCTAAAATAAGGTAATAATCTCCAAGCCGCTTATCCCGTGGGTCGTTAATGTTTGTTTTATATAATTTCTTGGGAACAGTTATTTTATAATATTACAACTCAATTAGGATGGATAAAATGAATATCTACGAAATACATAAATCAAATCCAGATCTTTTTCCTCAGCTATCTTTAAAAGATCAGCTCTTCCTTTATTATAAATGTCCTCAGAAGGAGCAAATTCTTCAATTATATTCCAATCACAATCAGATCACATTTACATTAAGTGGAAAACGGATTATCCATCATGGCAACAAAAAATGGATATTAAATGAAGACCAGGGTTTTTTGTTAAAGAGAGGTGCTTTTTATCAGGAATTACCTACAGATTATTCAGGATGGGAAGTTTTAGTATTGTATTTAAAAGACGATTATTTGAAAGATATTTTTGAAGAATTTAGAGAATACTTGCCATCAGATAATTTGCCTGAGGTAAATGTTGAAATGGTTCAAGAATTCGAAATCAATAGTCACATTCGAAGCTCTTACGAAAGTCTGATTCCTTATTTCTCTAAATCCCATTTATTGGTGGACCCAATTTTTGAAGGAAAGTTTAAAGAATTACTTTTTAATATTCTTATACATCCCAACAATAATCAAATCCTTGCATATGTAAACCAAATTATTGATGGATATGTAACACCTATTTGGCAGATTATGGAAACAAATTATTGCTATGATTTAAAAATATCTGAATTTGCTGATATTGCTAATCGAAGTACATCCACCTTCAGGCGTGAATTCAAGGATTATTATCATACCACCCCAGGAAGATGGTTAACCAACAGAAGACTTGAGAGAGCTACAGTACTTCTACAAACTACAGAAAAAACAATAAGTGAAATTACATTTGATTGCGGTTTTAAAAATGTGTCTCACTTTAGCAATATATTCAAGATAAAGTTCAAACTATCACCGACTAAATACCGGAAGTTGAATAAATAACTTCGATAAGATATTTGAGCAGGAGAACAAAAAGATTGACATTATGAGAAAAACTTATCAATGAGTTACAGCCTAATTTTGTGATGTAGTTGAAATTATTAATCATAAAATCCAGTAACCATGAAATATTTCTTATTTATAATAATGTTCTTATCAAGTTCAGTACTAATGGGACAGAGCCAGATCACTGATGTATCTACGGATAAAGTCATTTTAGAAAATGATAAATTGAAGGTAGTCGAACATACCAGTGTGCCTCAAGGCAATGTCTGTGGAGTAGGAATGCACTATCATGAGCCTCATTTAACTGTGGTTCTGACTGATGCAAAAGTTATCATAACATCTGAAGGTGGGGAGTCTCAGGAAGTTGAAGTGGAATCGGGAACTTCACTTTGGTTTGATTCTGAGACGCATTCCGTAATCAATAGGGGAGAAAACCCAACAAAAATGTTATTGATTTATCCGAAAGAATAGCAGTTTGTACTGATTTCATGTGAGCGTAGCTGACCCTGCTGTAAAAAGGATAGCAGGTTCGCTACACAAAAGTTAGTGGCAGTTAAAGCTTGTTATATTTTTTTATATAGCATTTCATGACTATCATTTGCCTAACCAGTGGGCGAATTAAAAAGATAATGATCTGGATGTCCCCAAAAACCAAACGGAACAAACTCTAACAATAAGGCTCAAGCAGACGAGTTTACAGATCGGGGCTTTAGAGTTGGTCGCCTCATCGGTCAAACACCAAACCGTTAGCGAAATAATCCATACACCTAAATAAAAAATGACTACCACTACTGCTGAGCAACGATTACGAACCAGGGATATTCAGCCAACCGCAATGCGTATTAGGGTTCTTAATTTTATGATTGAAAATAAATCAGCGGTGAGTCTTACCGATCTTGAAGAACACTTGTCCCGGGCAGATCGAACAACGCTTTATCGCACCTTAAAAACATTTTTGGAACATGGTATGGTGCATCAAATCAACGATGCAAGCGGAACTGCAAAATATGCTCTTTGTTCTGAAAACTGCACTTGCTCCTATCCCGATGATGTTCATCTGCATTTCTATTGTAATTCTTGTGAACAAACGTATTGTTTTCCTCATCTCGGCATTCCCAAATATGATCTACCGGAAAGCTTTATCCCCTCTCACGGAAATTTTGTAGTTACCGGACAATGCCCATCCTGCCCTTCATGATCTTAGCAATATTGTTGCACAACTTGTCTATATATCTTTGGTTGTATCAAAGAAAACAACCTTAGTGAATTTATCCAACTATGAAGAAAGCCTCTCAACATGAATCCGTTGACTGTTGGATGTGCGCCCCGAATCAGCCCTTGTGATTCGGGATGAATCATCAAAAACTGTTCATCCAACGAAGGTGAACATCGGTGAAATTATGCGCGTAAAACCGGGCGAACGGGTACCCCTGGATGGAAAGCTTTTGAATCGCCGAAATGCTTTTGATACATCCGCATTGACCGGCGAAAGCAAGCCACGCCATTTTAAAGAAGGAGATTCAGTACTGGCCGGCATGATTAACTTGAATCAGGTCATTGAGCTGAAAGTCATCAAATCCTACGAAAACAGTTCCATTTCCAGGATTCTACAGATGGTTCAGGAAGCCACTTTACGAAAGGCAAAAACAGAGCTATTTATTCGGTCTTTTGCCAGAGTCTATACTCCCATCGTTGTACTGCTCGCTTCCCTTTTGGTCCTTTCTCCCTATTTTTTTGCCAATCCATATGTATTTGATGACTGGCTGTACAGAGGACTGGTATTTCTGGTGATCTCCTGTCCATGTGCGCTGGTTATTTCCATACCGCTTGGATACTTCGGCGGAATTGGAGCTGCTTCACGCAATGGTATTCTGGTAAAAGGGTCCAATTTTCTGGATGTACTAAAAGATGTTGAAACCGTTGTATTTGACAAAACCGGTACATTAACACGTGGCGATATGGATGCGGTAGCCCAAAGTGTGGGTAAAGCGCTGCATATTGATCAGATTTTTGCAGAACTGCTGCCTGAAGAAAAAGCCAAAAAGCTGGAAGAGTTGAAGAAGTCTGGTTTCGGAGTAATTGCCTATGCCGGTGATGGAATCAATGACGCACCGGTTCTTGCTTTGAGTGACGTTGGGATTGCAATGGGTGCCAGGTCGTTTTATCCACAAAACTATCCAGTAATTAAAGCATTAAACACACTTAGCTTTTAATATAATTTGCCTATATTCAAATCGTGAAATTATTGCGTTCAAATATCGATGTACTCAACAAACTAACCATTGGCTCCTTTGTGTTTTCCTGGTTAATGTTGGTTATAGCCATTCCTGCTCAGATTGTTGCCATGGCTGGTTCTCATACAATCTTTTCGGTTTATAATGCTGAAGAAGGTTGTTATGAGCTTGTGATGAATCATCATAAAGATGCCGAAGGTGCACATTTATCAGATGTAGAAGAACATGACATCCATTCTTTTCACAGTTCATGTTGCTACGATGAATTTTTGGTGAAGCTTAAAAAGCAGGATACACAGCAAGACGCTCCCATTGCCAATATTTTATTTGAGACATCCCCCTCCAGTTTTCACAAACAGTCTGAATCATTTTATTTAGAAAATAATCTTCCCCCTCCTTTGGTAACACTTGAAGTGATTCGTGTTACCCGCCTGCTTATTTAATACCCTCCTTTTTGGCAGGAAATAATTCTGCTTTTCCATTCTCACAAGCCGGTTTTACGGAATAATTCTATCCGGGCCGGATGTATTCAATCTATTTCAACATTAAAAAACATTCAGAATACTATGATTCAACATATCATACGCTATTCCGTGCGCAACAAACTGATCGTAGGCCTTTTTATGGCCGCCTGGATTGGATGGGGTGTATGGTCGCTCACGGAACTTTCCATTGACGCAGTACCGGATATTACCAACAACCAGGTACGCGTGATAACGACTACACCAACACTTGCTACGCAGGAGGTCGAACAGTTTGTGACCTATCCCGTAGAGCTTGCTATGGCCAATCTGCCGGGAGTGCAAGAAATGCGCTCGGTCTCTAAAATGGGGCTTTCCATCGTTACTATCGTATTTGAAGATGACATGGGAACCTATAAACCCCGTCAGCTTGTAAGTGAACAGCTCGAGAGAGCAAGAGAAAATATTCCAGACATATTTGGTTCACCATCTATAGCTCCCATTACGACGGGTTTGGGAGAAATTTATCAATATAGTCTGGTGGTCGATGAAGAGCACAAAGGCGAATATGACCTGACAGAACTGCGATCCATTCACGATTGGATTGTTCGCCGACAGCTTTCAGGGATTTCCGGTGTGGTAGAAATCAACAGTACGGGTGGAAATGTAAAACAGTACGAAGTAGCTATAAATCCCGAACAGTTACGCAGCATGAATCTTACGTTGGGTGATGTGATAGAAGCGCTCGAGAAAAACAACCGGAATGCCGGGGGTAGTTATGTCGAAAAAGGACCGGAAGCTCTTTTTATTCGTGGTGAAGGACTTGCCCAAAGTCTGGACGACCTTGAAAATATTGTGGTTGATACACAGAATAAAATCCCGGTTTTAATACGAGATGTAGCGACCGTTCAGTTTGGTCATGCCGTGCGTTATGGTGCAATGACTCGAAATGGAGACGGTGAAGTAGTAGGAGGACAAGTCCTGATGCTGAAAGGTGAAAACTCCGATGAAGTTATTGAAAATGTAAAGGAGCGGATTACGGAAGTTCAATCCTCACTTCCGGAAGGCATAACGATAGAGCCCTTTATAGATCGTACCCGACTTATAGAAAAAACCACCGCTACAGTTACTGAAAATCTGGTACTGGGTGCTCTCATTGTAATCTTTTTTTTAGTATTACTACTAGGTAATATCCGGTCAGGGTTAATTGTTGCCTCTGTTATACCGCTTGCAATGCTCTTTGCCATTGGGATGATGAATCTATTTGGCATATCGGCCAATTTGATGAGCTTGGGGGCGCTCGATTTCGGAATTATTATTGATGGTGCGGTTATCATTGTTGAGTTCACGTCTTACCTCATCACTTCTCAAAAATCTGAACTCAAATCACTAAAAGGTCGTCATTTAACCAATCGAATTGATGAACTTGCAGAAGAGTCCGGAAGCCGAATGATGAGCTCTGCCTTTTTTGGACAGCTTATTATTCTCATCGTATTTGTGCCCATTCTAACGCTCACAGGTGTAGAAGGGAAAATGTTCCAGCCAATGGCTTATACATTCGGATTTGCCATGATTGGAGCTATTTTACTCTGTCTCACCTATGTGCCTGCCGCTTCCGCTTTTTTCCTGAGACCGGAAGGCCGCGGAGAACTAAAATTTTCACAAACGGTGATGGACTTCCTTACTTATCGCTTGTATCGGCCAACGATAATCGCGGCGTTGAGAAATAAAGGAATTGTTGTCGGAAGTGCGATTTTGTTACTGATTGCCAGTTTGTTCATTTTTAGTCGGATGGGTGGTGAGTTTATCCCTCAGTTGGATGAAGGCGATCTGGCCGTTCACCCCATTACAAAACCGGGTACCTCCCTCAGCCGGGTGATTGAAAATAATACCAAAATGGAAAAAATGCTGCTGGAAGAGTTTCCGGAGGTGACAGAAGTGGTTACGCGAACCGGAACCGGAGAAATCCCAACAGACCCTATGTCACTTGAAATGTCGGATATGTTCATCATCCTTAAAGATAAAGATGAATGGGAAAGCGCAGAAACCAAAGAAGAACTAATCGAAAAAATACGGGCAACACTGACGACCCTTCCGGGAATTGACCTTGCATTTTCGCAGCCTATCGAAATGCGGTTTAACGAACTAATGACCGGAATACGTGAAGATATTGCGATTAAAATTTATGGCGATGATCTGGATTTACTAGCGAATTTAGGAGCTGAAGCCCGCGAAATTATTGAGGGCATTCCTGGAGCTTCCGATATCAATCTAGAGCAGGTTACCGGCCTGCCACAGCTAAAGATCAAATACAACCGCGCACAAATGGCTCGATACGGAGTAGATATCGAAACCGTAAACACCCTCATTCAAAGTGCCTATGCCGGTGGATATGCCGGGGTTATCTACGAAGGGGAACGCCGGTTTGATCTGGTGGTTCGTCTCAACAAACCGTATGTAGAAGATTTGGAATCTATCCGAAATCTATATGCCGTATCCTATGATGGAGATCAAATTCCTTTACAAGAACTGGCAGACATTCAATATGAAGACGGACCAGCTCAGATTTCGCGTGATAATACCCGGCGGCGTATCGTAATTGGAGTAAATGCCGGAAATCAGGATATACAAACACTGGTGGAGGAAATCCGGGATAATCTGGAAGCAGAACTTGATTTACCCCCCGGTTACAATATTACCTACGGCGGGCAGTTTGAGAATCTTGAGCGTGCTCAATCCAGGCTTATGTTCGCGGTTCCCATGGCTTTAGCATTGATTTTTGTGCTGCTCTACTTTTCACTGAAATCAATAAAATATTCATTATTAGTATTTACAGCCATTCCTTTGGCTACCATCGGCGGAATTTTTGCACTCTGGATAAGAGGGTTGCCGTTCAGTATATCAGCAGGTGTTGGATTCATCGTGTTGTTTGGAATAGCCGTTCTAAATGGAATTATTCTCATCAGCTTTTTTAAAGAACTTAAAGAGGCGGGTATTAACGATGTGAACCGGCAGATCTTAATGGGTACGCGACAGCGACTTCGCCCGGTACTGCTAACTGCGGCAACCGATTTGTTCGGGTTTATGCCAATGGCACTGTCCTCTGCCGCAGGAGCAGAAGTTCAACGTCCACTTGCAACCGTAGTTATTGGTGGGTTAATTACTGCAACGCTGTTGACTCTTGTAGTGCTGCCGGTTTTATACAGTTTGATAGAAAATTACCAAGCTAAATGGAAGTCATCCAAGGTGGCCGGAACATTCGTGCTACTGTGTATGATCAGCGTTCCGGTATTTGCACAAAACACACCATCCGATTCACTAAAACTTAGCCAGGAAGAAGCTGTTCAGCGTGCACTGGAACAATATCCGGATATTCGTGCAGCCAATTTAGCGGTAGACCGTGAATCGGTATTATCCAAAACTGCTTTTGAACCTTCCCCAACTCGTCTATATTTCTCTGAGGGAGAAGTTGGTGACGGAAGCTCCGGAATAAAAAGTTTTGGTATTGAGCAGGAATTTGAATTCCCGTTGCAATCAATCCGAAAAGTACAAGTGGGACGTGCACGAACAGATCGGGCAGAATCAAATCGAAATCTCACCCGAACTCAACTCAAACGTGAGGTACGGCTTGCTTGGCAACATTGGCGATACCGCCTTGAAGTAGTCAACATTCAGCAAAACATGACAGAGACTTTTCGCCGCTTTTCCAGAGCTGCACGCCTGCGCTTTGAAACCGGGGAAATCGACCGGTTAGAACGACTGAGTGCAGAATCACTCTTTGATGAATATGCTGCCAAACTGGAAGCTGCGAAAAGCGACGCGGCCATTGCCGAAAGACGTTTGCAAAACCTGATGGCCGAATCCATTCCTATCTCACCGGCTGAAGAACCATTTGAACCGCTTCAGACTGAAATGATGACAGCTGATTCGGTATCACCGGCACATCCTTTGCTGCAATCGCAACGCAATGTAGTGGAAATCCGCGAAAAAGAAACAGCTCTTGAGCGATCCAAATTTTGGCCAAATATTTATGCAGGCTATAAATGGCAAAATGTAAATGGAAGTGATGGATTTTATGGTTGGGAAGTTGGTATTCGAGTACCATTCTGGTTTGGGCCACAGGCTCGTCGAGTACAAGCCGGGAACCTGAATAAAAAAATTGCTGAGTCAAATTTCCAAAGCCTGCAATTACAAATGAACAGCAGGTATGGAGAGGCTCTTCAAAATGTAGAAAAGTGGCAGCGCCAGTATGAGATGATCCGAGACCGGCGCGAGCAGGTAGGAGAAGAACTTCGACGAACAGCCACAAGACGGTATGAAAGTGGTGACATTAACTATCCCACATATACCCGCTACCTGGAACAAGCCGTGGATATCGAAGAAACCTATCTCAACACTTTATTGAGACTTAACGAATCTGTTATTGACCTCCAATTTTATTTCGAAATCAACTAAATTTTTTAAGGATTAACACTATGAATAAATCAATCATATTTTATATAACACTGATTTTAGCTGCAGGACTTTTGATGAGCGGCTGCTCCGGTGAGCAATCGCATGATGAAGACAGCGATCATTCCCAGGAAACCTTAGAAGAAACGCATACTCAGGAACAAGTCCATGAGGAAGAAGCCGATGGTGACGATGAACATGAAGCCGGGGGTCAAGACGATGATCACGCCCTGGACGATAGAGTTGAGGACCCTGCGGAAGAAACTTCGGTTCACCTCACCGGGTTGCAAATGCAAACCGCCGGTATTGAAACCGGTATCATTCGGCAGCTTCCTCTATCCAATTCCATTAAAGTAAACGGCTATCTAGAACTTCCTCCCCAAAATGAAGCCAATGTAAGTGCTATTTTGGGTGGCCTGGTACAAACCATCTATGTACGCGAGGGTGATGTGGTAAATGCAGGTGATGTGTTAGCAGACCTGATTGATCCTAAATTCTCGGAATTACAGGCCGAATATCGTGGAACAGCCAGCAGTATCGGATATTTGGAAGAAGATTTCCGACGTAAAGAACAATTATTAGCTGATGAAGTAGGTTCCCGAAGGGAATTTCAAAAAGCTAAAGCTGATTATGAGTCAGCGCTGGCTCAAAAGCAATCTCTTGAATCTACATTAACGGTGCTGGGTTTAGATACCGAACGCATTTTGGGTGGAGAATTTTATGAAAGCGTTCCACTGAAAGCACCAATAGGTGGCTTTGTTCGTGTAATTGAAACCAAAACCGGACAATATGCAGCTCCAAATAGTGACCTTTTCGAGATTGTAGATAATGAACACATTCATATAGACCTTCTGGTGTATGAAAGAGATCTTCATCAAGTAAAAGTCGATCAGAAGGTATTATTCAAATATACCAATCAACCTAACGATCAGTTTTATCAAGCCCGTATTTTTTCAGTAGGTAAAGCCTTTGAAGACAATCCGCGGGCAGTACGTGTACATGCCGAAATTGAAGACCGTCAGGACGGGCTGCTTCCAGGTATGTTTGTAGATGGGAGAATCATTACCAGTACCGAAACTACTGCCGTGCTGCCCGAAGATAGCATAGTTCGGGATGGCTCTGAATACCTTGTGTATGCAGTACATGAAGATGAATCCGATGAAGAACTCGGACATGCTCATGATGAAGAATCAGGTGCTGAAGAAGTGGAATTTTCTGTAGTGAGGGTTAGCCCCGGTATTACAGACACCGGTTTTACAGAGGTGAAATTTTTTGAACCATTGCCTCAGAATACCCGATTTGTAACAAAAGGAGCCTACTATCTGCTTGCCGAAATGAAGAAAGGCGAAGGCGGGCATGATCATTAAATAATCGCTTTTTAAACTATCTTTTACCTTTGGATACACCCGGTTTTCCCTGTTGGGCGCATTGGTTAACAGTTTAGTACTGGTTACAGGTTCCGTATTTGTCATTAACGAGGCAGTTGGACGGATTCTCGAACCAGAACACTCTGACGCGCAGGGAATGTTGATTTTTGCCATCATTGGCGTGATGGTAAATGGCTATGCAGCATGGAAAGTAAGCGGTGGCAAAACTTTGAATGAGAAAGTAATTTCCTGGCATCTGCTCGAAGATGTACTCGGTTGGGCTGGTGTACTGGTAGTTTCGATCATATTATTATTTAAGGACATTCATTATTTAGACCCTGCATTATCGCTGTTTATTACAGCTTATATTCTATGGAATGTGTTAAAGCGTTTGAAAGAAACTCTTTATCTGTTTCTTCAAGGTAGTCCCGAAGACATTGACGTAGAGAAACTACAGCAGGAATTTAAACGTCTGAAGAATGTAGAAGATACCCGTCATGTTCACCTGTGGTCACTTGACGGAGAAAAGCATGTATTTACCGCTCATCTTGTTTTAATAGATGTAAAAGAATATGCTGAAATTCTTGAAATAAAAAAACAGATCAGGGATATACTAAGACCCTATAAATTCAGCCATAGTACTATTGAAGTAGAGTTAGATGAAGAAAGTTCTTCACTCATTTAAGCAATGATAGGCTTAATTATCTTTATCTGGTTTCAGCATATTGAAGTTATTTATTCAGAAGAATTGGTTTTCAAATGTCAATTAATTAGAGATAATTAATTGTAAGTTATATAAAAACAATAATGTGTGTATAACAAAGCAAATCAACCGGAAGTGACATTGATTCGCTTTGAGATCATCCAAGTATTAGCAAGGTGACTAGACGCTTTTGTTGATCATCTGCCAGTTGTCGCTGCACAGACCAGCTTAGCTGTGCTTCGATAACCCCTTTCGGGATTAACTGTTACTAAGCTTATCCAAGTTGCTCGGGGACATCCTTTTCTGCCTTCCCTTCTTTTATCCATCTGCAACAATTAGAAAACTATACCGTAACGACTTCTAATTAAATAACTAACCATTTTTTAGCAGATGAAATCAACTGATAAAATCGTAAGTAAGAAAAAGACACTTGTGATTTTTGTTAGTACAGTAATTGTGGGCTTCATTTTATTTGCTCTGCCAAATATATTTTTTGGCGTAACCAAAGTTAACGGTGGCCTAACTGGAATAAATTTACTGTTCATAGCGCTCTTCCAACTAATCACTGTTTGCTCATTAATTTATTTTTCACTCAGATTATTGAAGAAAGATTTCCAATATATCGGTTGGTCGTGGAAAAATTGGCAAACAGATAGTTTATTAGGGTTACTTATCGGGCTCACATGGACGGCACTGCAATTCGGTTTAATCATTCCGAATACAGGCGGGGCGGAAAGGGCTGATATCACTCAGATGGTCTCGATGTTTGATGGTTCACTATTGGGCACATTTTCATTCATTGCTTGAAGAACTCGGGTATAAATCCGAAGAGGAAGTTATTTATGACAGACTCTCAAAAATTAAAAAGCGAAATGGGGAAGTAATTGCTGCTACTGCGCAGGTTCATGATCTGACAGTTGTTACAAGAAATACACAAGACATGGAGGGGTCAGGAGTTGCTGTGATGAATCCCTGGACTTATGAATCGAACACATAATCAGCAAATATGCTTACGGAAATAAATCCAAAGTTACCCATGCGGGACAAAGCATTAACAAAAGACTATTATCTAAATAAATTAGGTTTCAAAGTTTTTGGAGACAGTGACTATGATGATTACCTAATGGTATATATAGATAATATTCAAATTCACTTTTTTGAATTCAAAGACCTTAACCCGAAAGAAAACTACGGACAAGTATATATCAGGACTATTAACATTGACGAAGTTTATCAAACTTTTTTGGACAACAAAGTTTCGATTCACCCAAATGGACATTTAGAAACAAAACCCTGGGGACAAAGGGAGTTTTCATTGCTTGACCCGGATAATAACTTGTTGACATTTGGACAAACCTACGAATAAAAAACTAATGAAAGCGATACTATTAAAGGAATACGGAATGCCAAATGTTCTTGAGATTGGGGAAGTTGCAAAACCAATTCCGAATGACAATGAAGTATTGGTGAAAATTCACTCAGCATCCATCAATGATTGGGACTGGGGATTGGTGAGGGGCAAACCATTTGTGATTCGTTTGTTCTACGGTCTAAAAAAGCCAAAAATTAATATTCCCGGTGTAGACATTTCCGGAAAAATAGAAGCGGTGGGCGATAAAGTGAGTTCCTTTAAAATCGGTGATGAGATATACTGCGATCTGTCGGATTCCGGTTGTGGCGGATTTGCCGAATACGTTTGCGTACCGGAAAAAATATTGTCCAAAAAACCTTCAAATATGAGTCATAATGATGCCTCTGCTCTGCCACATGCCGTATTACTCGCTCTTCAGGGACTTTTGGAGATGGGAAAGGTAAAATCCGGACAGACTGTCCTAATCAATGGTGGCGGAGGCGGAGTCGGAACCTTGGGAATTCAACTCTTGAAATCATATGAGGTAAAGGTAACCGGTGTTGACAGTGCCGAAAAACTTGATTTGATGAAATCACTGGGTTATGATAGCGTGATCGATTATAAAAAAGTGGACTTTACCGATACCGGAGAAAAATATGACCTTATCCTTGATACAAAATCAAACAGATCCGTATTTAAATATGCACGATCCCTCAAAAAAAATGGCGCTTATATCACCGTTGGAGGATCGATACACAGATTGATCGAAATATCATTGGTAGGTTCGCTAATATCACTTTTTACAGGTAAAAAGTTGAGAGTACTCATTTATAAGCCAAATGAAGGTCTTGACCAGATTTCTGAACTTGTGGAAAAGGGACTAATTAGACCTGTTGTTGATGGCCCCTACGGATTTGATAAAATCCCCGAGTTGATTCAATATTTCGGTGAGGGCAAGCACTTGGGAAAGATTGTAATTGAAATTGATAGGTACTAACTGCATATCAGCCATATGATTCAATTAAAAAATGTTAAATCACTTTTTTTTTAACATTAATAAGTTACTTTAGCGAAGATTGTGCACTGAAGATTAATGAATAAATAAATAGAATATTATGAAGAATAAGAAAAAAGCTGATAACGGAATCAGTAGACGCAAATTTTTGGGGATGTCAGCCGCGGGTCTTACCGGCATCACTATTTTACCCAGCTATGTGATAGGTAATGGAGTTCGGGTCGCTCCAAGTGATCGTGTAGTTATTGGATTCATTGGACTTGGCCAACAAGGTCTGAATGATTTCGGTAGTTTTGCCGGAGTACCAGGCGTTCAGGTAGTCGCCGGTTGTGACGTGGATAGTATGAAGCAAGTCCGTTTCAAAAGAAGAGTTGAAGAGTGGCAAGCATCAAATGATATGCCACAGAGATGTGATACCTATGAACATTATGAGGAGTTGCTTGAGCGAACGGATATCGATGCCATCGCAATTGCAACTCCCGACCATTGGCATGCATTAAATACAATCCATGC
>JAGXIS010000148.1 GCA_024635465.1 Bacteroidota bacterium
GGGGGAGAGCTTTTGTAATAGTACCTGACGGTATTATGAACCGTGGAAATGATAAAAAACTACGGGACTTCATTATTGACGAGTGTATAGTTGATGCAGTTATCTCTTTACCATTAAACACCTTTTTTACTACCAACAAGAAAACTTATATACTCGTTTTAACAAAAAAACAGGAATTGGTTCAAGGTGGTATTAAAAAGAAAGAAGTTCAAACAACACCTGTCTTTACTTACTTATGTTCAGAAATAGGTGAAAGTCGAGATGTCTATCGATTTGATATTGAGCAAAACGATTTAGAGCAAGCGGTAAATCTTTATAACATGTTTAAAGGGTCAAAAAACTCATTTTCAATTCCTGACAAACGATGTAAGATTTTCGACATTGATTATTTTTCTAAAGGTACTCATTGGTCAATCGATCGCTGGTGGAGCAGTGAAGAAAAAATTGAACTTGGAGTTGAGGATCAAGTTGAAGCTGTTAGTATTGACCAGTTTATTACACTTCTTCAAGATGTATCGACTTCTATTGTCGAGTATCAAGAACCGTTAAGAGAGTTAGAAAAAAAAAACAAGCAATTAGTTCAATGGAAGACTATTACGCTAACCGATGACAAGTACTTTGAATTTATTACACGATCGATTGGAAAGAATAAGACAATACTAAATACAATCGACACAAAAAACGAAACTGATATTCCTGTATATACCGCAGGAAAGGATGCCGTGGCGTTTATAAGCCCAATTCCTGGGAAGGAGCCTATCCAAGCGACTCCTGAAAACCCAATTTTATCATTTGCTACTAATGGGGATGGTTCAGCTGGACGAAATTTCGTGGTTCATTCCTGCCCATTCTACATTAATACTGATCGAGTTGCTATTGTCGTAAAAAATAAAAGGATATTACTGAGATATGTCCTACTTCAACTTCTAGATATGAAGCAGAAATATAGGTTTAATCATAGTTATAAAGCCAATAAAAAAAATCTTGCGGTTGTGCAGATTCAGATACCTTATATATCCGATGATCAGTTCGATGTTGAATATCAACAAAATGCAGTTGACTTATTGCAAGCTGTTTTATCTACGACATCATTCGTGGAGGACTCAATAAGAGACTTGGCTTCGTTGACCTTAAAAGTCAATAGCGACTATACAAGTAATTATAAACAAGTTTTGCTTGGAGACCAAAGATACTTCGATTTAGCTATTGGAAAGAGATTATTAAAAAAAGATTATATTTCAAGCGAGGGGTCTATACCAGCATACAGTGCGAATGTTTTTGTCCCCTTCGCTTTTGTCAGCAAAAGTAATGTAACAGATTTTGAAAACTCCTATGTAATCTGGGGTATAGATGGCAACTTTGATCTAAATGTGCTAACTCAAGGAGTCCCATTTGCTACAACTGATCATTGTGGAACTATCCGAATTAAAGATGAGAAAATTTCACCATACTATGTTATGTATGAATTAAACATAATAAAGAACAAGTACGGTTTTGATCGTGGCTTAAGAGCATCTTTGCAAAATGTAAAAATGATGGAGATACGTTTGCCAGTTACTGATGGTGGAGAGTTGGACTACGAATACATGCAAGATATTGCAGTAAGATATAAATCGGCAATAATATGCAAAGAGGATATTTTGACTCAATTGAGGAGAATAATTAAACCCCGTATCATTGTTTAAATATATTTTGCAAACACTTCAGAGGTAGTTAAAAAACTACTTCTTTTTTTGTTGCAAAAACATTCGAGATCCAATCAGCTCTATTTCCCCCTACTTCCCTTCCTTAGCATCCCTCTGAGACTTTTTGAACTTGATAAAGTTAACCAGCTCCCTTTTATCCTCATCGCTCCAGGAAGCGTAATCCAAGAAAGCGACTCTCATCTGTGGGTCGCTTAGCAGCTGTTTAAGCTCTTCATCCGGTGAACTATCTAAATCACTGTCAACTTCTCTATACGGCGTTGGGTCGTCGGTTCGGCCAAAAAGATAATCTACCGAAACCTCGAATAAATCTGCAAGTTTTTCAATATTTTCTGGCGATGGCATTGTTTTACCGCCTTCATACTTTGTATAAGCCACTCTAGATATACCCATTTTGTCAGCAATAAAATCTTGAGTGTAGTTATGATATTTTCGCAGTTTTTTCAATCTTTCGTTAAACATTTATCTCATCCTTAAAAAAATAATAAAAATCATTGACATAGTAATCATTAGTTACTATAATGTAAATAGAAGTTACAAAAATATCACAACCCCGAGGAAGGAGGTGATGGGGTGGAAGAATACGAATTTGTTCCAGTCAAGGGACCTTATAACGGTGAAGAAATGGAACTCGAAATAATTGCTCATATCATTAGAACCATTCTTTACAAGTATCATTTTAAACTGGTTATTAACAATAATCACGAAATACATTTAATATCAACAGTAACGCCAGAAGTTACAATGAAGTTCGTTTAACGCTGTCTAGTTTTTTATGAATGAAAGAGACCAAAGATAACAAATCAGTAGCTTCATCTTTTGTTATAGCCCATTTGATTTTAGCTTCATGCGCAGTTGGATTCCTAAACATTGATGTAATACCTTTCATTAAATTCATGAAACCATTTTGTTCACTTATCTCAGATTCCGTTTTTAAATCATTGATTTTAAGAATCGGGTTCTTTGTAGAAAAGGCTGTATCAATTAAGAGGTTTCCGTCAGTGGTTAATTGAGATAACGATCGGATTCTATCAAAAACACTTTTTGTTGCTTCGAGAACAGCATGGAAATAATTGTCCTGAAGAAACTCAGATCTACAGAATCCTATAACATAACTGTGCACATGCCTACTTTCTAAAAGGGCTCTTAATTCATTCGCTTTTGATTTTGCATCATTTATGTCTTTAGCTATTTCAATTTTGAATACTTTGCGTTCTCCATTTCTGAAACTAATATTAAAACCTTCATGAGCTAGTGCAGTATTAATCCTGTACAACAAGTCGTCATATTCTTCTTGATTGTCAAAGCGAGCAGGATTGATGACATGGAAAAGAAAATTTAGAATTCGTGTATTATCAAAACGCTTATTGTAATCTCTGATAAATGCATCTAGAACACGATTATGTTTGCTCACGTCTTTTGGTAAAAAAGTAAATTTATATTGTGTAAAAGATTCAGTCAACTGACTATGTGTAAACACTTCAGAAACTATTAGTGCAAGTTGATTAAGGGTTTCTTGTTGCATCTTACGATTGGAATGCATAAAACTCTCCCAGATATTTATGATATAACAAATTAGTCCACACATACTAATAACAGTATACATTCATTTTCAAAATGTGTCTATAAGTTACATCAAAAAAATAAGAAAGAAGGTGTGAAAATGAGAAAAAATTTGAAAGAAAAAAGATTGGAAATGCGAATGACTCAAGAAGCTGTTTCTGAAAAAATTGGCATCGTGAGGGCACACTACTCAAGAATAGAAGGAGGTCTTGCGGATCCATCCTTGAAAGTATATTTCAAGATGAAGGAGCTATTGAATCTGACTGATGAGGATTTTGAGAATTCAGAAGAAGAGGATTTACCCGTTAAAACCGGATAAGGAGGTAAATCATGAGTATCAAGTGGGTGACGATACCCCAATACCAAAAAATGACAAATCTTGGCAGACCAAACATCAATAAGCTGATTGATGATGGAGATCTGGTTGCTACGAGAACAGAAGGTGGCCAGATAAGAATCAAAGTTGAAGAGCAAAAGGAATTCGAAGAGTTGGCAAAGAGAATGAACAGGCTGGAACATATGTTAGACCAGCTATGTAGACATTTGGGAGTTAAACCAGATTGGAGGGAGTTTTAATATGATCACAACTTATGATGAGCTGCTGATTAGGAAGTACAAGAAGGAAATCGATGAATACACCAAAGAGCAGGAAAAATTATTACATGAGTTTAATGAGTACCAGCGCACGATTGACAAGCTAAGAGTTTGGATTACAGAGCTTGAAGAAGACACACATGAATATGCTTTGAAGGAGGAGATTAATTGAAAGTGACAAAATTGAAGGTCACGTTAGACAGAAAAGGAAATGTCTTATCAGAAGAGATTGTTGGATTCGAAGAAGTAGACAGGGAAGCCTACTACCGCCCTTTGGCGAATGCTTTGAAAGAGGGTTTTCTAAGATACGAAAAAGAAAAGGAAAGGAGGCGCCTACAAAATGATGAAGTCACCTCAGTTGAAGGGAGTGGTAAAGAGAATTCTGATCTGGCAGTGGGTTAGTCAGAGAATATACTTTAAAAGGCTGGAAGAGATTGATTCATATTTTTATTCTAATTCAAAAGGAGGTAGGAACGGATGAAAAAATATGGCACAAATATTTATAAGTTTGCCAGACTTTCATCATGTTTGACACAGGAACAGGCATCTGAAGTGATGGGCATCAGCAAAAGAACCTTGATATCCTATGAGGTTTATGAGAGAGTGCCATCGGATGAAATGGTTCATCGGATGATAGAAACGTACAACACAAAATACCTGGCCTACATGCACCTTAAACGAAACAGCGATCTTGGTAGGTATCTTCCGGAGTTGCATTTTGGGGATTTGCCTCAGTGTGTTTTAAGACTCCAGAAAGAAATTAAGGATGTGACCTGCATGCATGACAGAATTGTCGATATAGCTGTCAATGGTTATATCGGTGAGTCTCAGACAAAGGAATGGAAACTTGTCTTGAAAGAGCTCGATGAGATGGCTGCAGCAGCCTTAACACTGATCTTCATGAACAACGCAAGGGAGCTGGTCTGATGGATAAGTTATCAAGCGTAAAGTGCCCTGTATGTGGATTTGAATTCTGGGCAATCATCAATCTGGTTCAGTGCAAACTATGCAAACATATTTTCAAATTAGAAAAGGAGGATTCGGATAGTGGAAACAATCACATTGGAAAAAGCTTTGAGAATGCATAAGGAACTTGGACTGATCATCATGTGCAACGACGGAAGACCGGTGAGGGTCTTGTCAGAATTTGTAGAAGAGGAAAAAGAAAGAAAGCTCCAAACC
>JAGXIS010000015.1 GCA_024635465.1 Bacteroidota bacterium
GGTGGGCTCGGAGATGTGTATAAGAGACAGGTTCATATTTAAAAAACTTCAACCCTATCTAAACACTAACAAATTTTAACATCTGCCTTCTTCCTTTTGCCCTTAACCTATAATTTTGCCATTATCCTATAAACTGACAGCTGACGATTGATAGCTAACAGCCAAAAGCCTATTCACTTCCAATATTTCACTTTTCACCCTTCTGCCTTCTGCCCGCTCTACGAAGCTTTAGCGAAGTGGAGCCTTCTCTAAATAGCTAATAAAATCAACCCGAATTAACATTATCCATTTAATAAAAATTAAGTATACTAATATTTATGAAATTCCCCTTTTCAATTTTCAGAATACTACTCAGGGTTACAGCCCTGCTATTTCTATTGGGTTGCTCAAATAGAGACGCTGAGCCGCCGATAGACCTTAACCACGAACAATATCGTACCTGGCACTCATTTCTGGGCGATAAGGAAGCATCACAATACTCTTCTCTTACCCAAATTACGAGAGAGAATGTAGATCAACTTGAGATTGCATGGTCGTTTTCTACAGGAGACTTACTGGATGGTGAACGTACAGAAATACAGGCCAATCCGCTTATCATTGATGGAATCCTTTATGGCACCACGCCTCTCAAAAAAGCATTTGCTCTTCGTGCAGACACCGGTGAACTTCTCTGGATGTTTGACCCATTTGAGGGCGAAGAACCCCGATCCAGAGGTGTAAACAGAGGCTTTGCAACCTGGAGTGATAACCAGGGAAATCGAAACCTTTATTATGTTGCCGGGCATCGACTTTATGCCATCGATGCTGCCACTGGAACTCCCCGAGCCGATTTTGGTGAAAACGGATCTCTCAATTTTTCGGTCGGACTCGATCGGGATGCGATGGATATACGTGTTACAGCGACCAGCCCGGGAATTGTTTATGACGACCTTTTGATACATGGCTCCAGGGTATACAATCTGACGCCCGGACATATTCGTGCATTCAACGTACATACAGGAGAGATTGCCTGGACTTTCAGGACTATACCTTATCCCGGCGATTATGGGTATGATACCTGGCCGGAGGACGCCTGGACCCGGATCGGAAATACTAACAGTTGGGCAGGCATGAGTCTGGATGTTGAACGGGGAATCGTTTATGCACCCATTGCCTCTCCCGGTCATGATTTTTATGGCGGGGATCGAATCGGTGAGAATCTATTCGGCAGCTCATTAGTGGCATTGAATGCTGCAACAGGCGAACGTATATGGCACTATCAGTTTGTTCGTCATGATATTTGGGATTATGACCCGCCGGCAGCACCGAATTTGGTGACCATTGAACGCAATGGTGAACTGGTAGATGCGGTCGCTCAAATTACAAAAACAGGATACGTTTACGTTCTCGATCGCGAGACTGGAGAACCTCTTTTCCCGATGACTGAGGAAGAAGTCCCCGCTTCTGATTTAAAAGGCGAAGTAACATGGCCCTCTCAGCCTGTGCCGGTACTACCCAAACCTTTTGCCAGACAGGACTTCACTGAAGAGGACATTACCAATATTTCCCCTGAATCTCATCAAGCCGTTCTTGAGCGATTTCGAGAAATACGCAGCGCAAACCGCTGGGAACCTCCGAGTACACAGGGAACATTGATTTTTCCCGGTTTTGACGGAGGTGGAGAATGGGGCGGTGCTGCTTTCGATCCTGAGACCGGTGTTCTTTACGTCAATTCAAACGAAATGCCTTGGATTCTGCAAATGGTTGAACTGGATGAAGAAGATCAGGAATTATCACAAGCTGAACGTATTTATGCTCAAAATTGTGCAGTTTGTCATGGTTCTAATCGAACGGGTGTGCAACATGGAGCCAATCCCTCACTGGTGAATATCGGTGAGAGATTGAATATAGACGAGTTAACCGAGGTAATCACTAACGGTCGTGGTGTGATGCCGGGCTTCAGCTATCTTTCTAAAGAAGAATTGGATGCTATTATTGATTTTTTGAATGATCCCGATGCCCCGGACGTAAATCCAGTCGAAATTACAATGAGTAGAGCCCCTCAAGTCCCTTACACACACACCGGTTATAATCGATTTTTGGATCCTGAAGGTTATCCGGCCATCAAACCACCTTGGGGTACACTGAATGCGATCGACCTCAACAGCGGTGAACACTTATGGAATATTCCGTTTGGCGAGTTTAATGAGTTAACTGAGCGCGGTATCCCTCAAACCGGTACCGAAAACTATGGTGGACCGGTTGTGACGGCAGGTGGACTGATTTTTATAGGTGCTACTCAGGATGAAAAATTCAGGGCTTTCGATAAAAGTAATGGTAAAATACTTTGGGAAACGACTCTCCCTGCCGGCGGATATGCAACCCCTGCCGTTTATGAAGTTGATGGACGGCAATTCGTGGTGATCGCTGCCGGTGGGGGGAAAATGGGCACTAAGTCGGGGGATACATATATAGCTTTTTCGCTTCCAATGAATGAATAAGTTTCGATGAATCAGTAATATTCGATTCATGAATATGAACTATCATTTCAACAAATTTCATTTATATTACTATTCAACTTTGACCAAAACCATTCTACCATGATCAATCTTCTTCAAAACAACACTATTTTTTATCGGTCACTCACCGTTCTACTGATATTTACCTTTTTCACTTCATGTGAAAATCAAGATGATGGCAATACAACTGCTTCTAATGATAATACTACAGAATCCAATATTGTCTCACCCGACCTAAACATACCATCTGATTATTTGATCGGTGGATTTGCCATCGGTACACAATCTTACACCTTTAATCGATTTTCTGCTTTCGAAGCTATTGAAAAAACAGCAGAAGCGGGCGGACGAGTTATTGAAATCTACCCCGGACAACGATTTAAAGAGGATGATGATACTCCATTCAACGCCATTAATGACGATCAAATTGAAGAACTTAAAGCTAAACTTCAGGAACACGACATAATGTTGGTTAATTATGGTGTTGCCGGTATGTCCAACCCGGAGGAAGCGAGAGCAGTATTTGAGTTTGCTACCAAATTAGGTGTGCCTGTAGTTACTGCCAGTCCCGAAACACAGGAAGAGATGGATTTTATTGAAGAATTGGTGAAGGAGTTTGATATTATGATGGCTATTCATAACCACCCAAAACCTGAAGATCCTGATTCAGATTATATGTTATGGGATCCCAATTACATTGCAGGACTATTGGATGGAAGAGATCCAAGGCTGGGAATTAGCGCGGATACAGGTCATTGGATGCGATCCGGAGTATCACCTGTTGAAGCCCTTCAATTGTCTGAAGGACGTATTATCTCACTTCATTTAAAAGATGTTGACCAGTTTAATCTTCAGGCGGTTGATGTCATATTTGGCACCGGTGTTGGTAACGTGAGTGGCATATTGGAAGAGTTGGTCCGCCAAAATTTTGCTGGACACATCTCGATAGAATATGAAGCAAATTGGATGAACAATGTACCTGAAGTTGCTCAAAATGTTGGTTTCATCCGTGGTTGGACAGAAGCTGCCAATTAGTAATTCATGGGTGCTATGAAGCGGCCATTCAATAAGGGTTTATTTCTGAAGTTAAGTTAATCTTCTTCAAATTATAGCTATCAGTCTTCAGCTTTCAGCTTTTCATTTCTAGATGCTGACGGCTGAAAGCTGATAGCTATACTTATGTAAAACTGGCTATATCACTCAAACTTTTCTTAGTGATGTCAGGTACCTTTACATTCTTTTCCGGGTATCCGACTACAAGTAAGAGAAACGGACGCTCGTTTTCGGGTCTTTCGAGGATTTCATTCAAAAAACTCATTGGACTGGGGGTGTGAGTCAAAGTAGCTAATCCTGCGTTGTGCAGAGCAGTGATCAGGATACCGGTTGCGATTCCTACAGACTCTTTTACGTAGTAGTGCTTCATTTTCTGCCCTTCATCATTAAACCCATAACTTTTCGAGAAAATAGCAATGAGATAGGGCGCTTTCTCCAGAAAAGGCTTGTTTTCATCTGTTCCGAATGGTCGCAGTGCCTCGATCCACTCTTCAGGGGCGCGATTATGATAGAAATCATGTTCCTCCTTCTCAGCTCCTTCACGAATTTTCTTTTTCATCTCCGGATCACTGACCACAGCAAAATGCCACGGTTGCATATTAGCACCATTGGGAGCTGTTCCTGCTGCCAGTAAACAATCTTCAATAATTTCCTGAGCAATTTGTCGATCTGAAAAATCACGAACCGTCCGACGGCGTTTCATTAGTTTTAGAAACTCCGCTGATCGCCGCTTCATCTCCTCTGCCGGATATTCGTGATAATCTTTGTGCGGAATAAATGTCAGTTCGTACATGGTGATAAAATTTTATGTTTGTGCAGTTACTTGGTCAAATGAAAGAGGATTCTTACCATTTCGTCAATAATTGCGAAAAATTACTCCTAGACAAACTACTCAGACCTGCTACTTGTTCCATTCCATATTTCCCCTTTTATTTGATAATTCATGCCATCATTAAAATCTGAGTCAGGCTTTTCATTTAAAAATAAAGTAATTAATTCTTGACATTTATTGTAATTACTACTTCCTTAGTACTAAGTAATTAATAATAGCTATATTAATTGAACCATATAAATCACAGGTAAAAAAAATGCGAAAACCACTGAGTCCACTCGGCGAAACAGAAATGGAAATATTAAATCATGTATGGAAGCTTGGAGAAGCATCTGTGGCAGATGTTAGGGAGCAAATCCTTGAATCAAGAGAGGTTGCTTATACAACTGTCATGACCATCATGAAGAATTTATCAGATAAATCGTATCTCAAATACCGAAAAGAGGGAATGAGTTACATTTATAGTGCTGCTGTTCAACCTGATCAGGTGCGATTTAGTTTAATAGACAGACTCATTGATAAAGTTTTCCAGGGGTCGCCGAAGGATCTGGTTCAAACATTGGTGCAGAGTGAGAATCTGACCGAAGTAGAGCGAAATGAGATCAAAAGATTAATCGACAACATGGAGGATCAATAATGGAATCTCTTTTTCAAGATGTAGTGTATGTTGGTGAAGCGATTCTTTATTTCACATGGTTACCCTTAACGATATGGACTCTTACCGCTTGTACCGGATGGTTGGTTCTTCGTACGTATACAACTCTCCACCCACAGATTCAATATCAGGGGCGACTCGCCTTGATGTTTGCATTGCCGGCCGGTTTTTTAGCACTGTGCATTTTAAAGGGAATCGAGATCATCTTTAATTCAGGTGCAACAGAAGCGGTAAGTCTTAAAATTATTACAGTACTTTCACCGATTGAAGTTACAATCAACAGTGTTGAAGAAGCGGCTCTATACTCCTTTAATAATATACTTCTAGTATCTCTATTCCTGTTATTGGTTATAGGTGTGATCTACTCTTTCTCCCGCTTCGCTTCGCAATGGATCTATTTGAGACAAATAAAAGCATCACATGAGTTTGAACCAATTTCAGGTTTAAAAGGTCTCGACTCCGGCAATATTCAACTTGTAGATTCGATTCAGAAAAAGGTCGGAGTAGCGTTCCGGGATGATGACATCATTCCATCTACATTTGGATATATCAATCCTGTCATTCTGCTGCCTAAGTCACTACAGGCCAACAATGAGAAGTTGAATCTGGCGATCAGACATGAGTTGACTCATATTTCACAAAATGACTTTCTATCACAAATAACAACAATTTGTACCGGTATTTTTTTCTGGTTTCATCCTATAGTACACCTGCTCAAAAGAGAACTCATTGAATATCGTGAACTGCGGTGTGACTCAATGGTCTTATCAGAGCAAAACATATCCCGAAAAGAGTATGCCTCCCTCCTGCTGGAGTTGCTTCATATGCCCAATTTCGACAAAGAACTTTCCGTAAACATGGCTCAGGAATCATCAAACCTAAAAAAGAGGATCCAAATGATCACAAAACCTAACATTCATAAACCGATACCCAAACGCCTGAGCTTCACACTTTTTGGAGTTATTATTTTCAGTACCGCCATTTTTATGGCCTGTACGGATATGCAGACTTCAGAAATATTTGATAACGAAGAACTTAATCTCATGACCGATGTAGATCGCGATGGAACGCGCGGTTATCATCAAATATTAATTTTTATGGGTGATGAAGAACAAGCTGAACACCACATGGAAGCTCTCGATCAACTGAATGCGGTAGAAGAAAACCACATTCAGTCCATTAATGTTTTAAAAGGTGACCAAGCCACTGAAAAATATGGTGAGCGAGGAGCAAAAGGTGTGATTGAGGTTAATACTCATATCAGCGAAGAAGCATATAACTCCGTTTTAACAACTCTTGGTATGGAGGCGCAAGACTTGAACCTAAACAACCAAGAAAAAGAAGAGGACTTTTTTGTAGTTGTGGAAAAGATGCCTGAGCTCATTGGTGGATTGGGATCTCTTGCAGCTCAAATCCAATATCCTGAAATGGCTCATAGAGCAGGAATTGAGGGAAGGGTATTTATTCAATTTATTGTGAATGAAGAAGGCGAGGTTGAAGAGCCAAAAGTTATACGAGGGATTGGGGGTGGAGCAGATGAAGAAGCAATTCGTGTGGTAAGTCAGGCTAAATTTACACCGGGCATACAAAGAGGTCAACCGGTGAGAGTACAATATGCACTCCCTATTCAATTCAAACTCCCGGAATCGGGATCAGGCAGTGGAACCTCAACCATTGAAAGCCCAACTGTTATTGAGAAGAACATGGCTGCAAAAATAGAAAGATTGGATGATGGATTTCGTGGCAATATTGTTGACAATGATACCAAACGACCGTTGCCCGGAGTGAATATTATAATAGATGGCAGTAGTACCGGCACAACTACAGATATGTATGGTGATTTCACTTTACCAGCTGTTCAATCCAATGAAACAGTGTTCGTGATTTCACGGATTGGATATGAAACAGCACGTTTTCAACTATAAATGCTGAGCCACAGCATATGGAAAGAAGGCGGGATCCACAAGTTGGATTCCGCCTTTTTTATTTAATATTGAATTTTTTTGAAACTTCTTTTTCTTACATTCGTACCACTTATTATAAATTGTACTATGTAATCAGATCAGGTACGGCATATGTCAGCAAAATTAAAAAAATCACGGATCAACAAAAAGATTGCCGGAGTTTGTGGCGGTATCGGTGAATATCTTAATTGGGATCCTACTTTAGTAAGAGTACTATTTTTACTTCTCCTTTTCTTTTCAGCTGGGACAATGGTTCTCTTCTATTTTATTCTGGCTCTCATCATGCCTGATTAATTTTAGCTGAATTTGGAAAACTCATCTACCCTATCCATATTAGCAGATTAAACCCTGAATCTGTCAATTTGCTGTGATCTTTTTTTAAAAATAATCTCAACAAAATGATTCCAACAGATTCAATATGTCTGGATGAATCGGAGTACTGACTATGAAAATCGCCATAATCGGCAAAAAAGATCGAGCAGAGGCCTGGGAAAAACATCTTAGGAAGCTGACTGTTGTCAGTGAAGTAGTGATTACAGGTACTCTTCCAGATGATAATGATATTGCGGCTGTTCTGTTAATCGACGATTCTGTTGATTGTCTGACTCATCTATTGAGATCCATTAAACTTGGCAATCACACTTATCTGATCTCTAAATTACCTTCTGATCTTGAGCTTCTTGAAACCATATATCACTCATCAGAAGAAGCCGGTGTAAATGTTCAATTTTCTCACTGGCCATCTATGGCTGAATCGATGAACTGGATTCGGCAACAAGTATCAAAACCCGATCTGATTCAAATCAAAAAAGAGTCGGTACCTCCTAATTTCAGGGCGATGGAGAGTGAAGATTTCAAATCAGACTGGCTGGACGAGTTGGCACTGATCATCAAATGGTTGGGAGGTAATATTCATCGTTTTGAAGTGAAACCGATTCAACTTCGTCAGCATTTAATTGGAATCAATTTGACCCTCCGATATGAAAATTCAGCTGTAGCTTCGATCCAATACCTGGGTTCAGCGGCCAAAGAAACTCATCAACGAATCTTTTCTAATCGAACCACGATTGCTGATTGTGATATCATCAACCAAAAAGTACGTATTCACACTTTGAATGAATTGAATAAAGTGACTGTACGCGAAAAGAAGTTTGATCCATCCGATACAGCAGAATGGTCTGTCATTCAATTCATTAAATCAATTCAGATGAGCCAAAGCACCCTTTTTTCACCCTATGACGCTTATCAAACCGCAAAAGCGTATCATAGAATCGTGGGTCTTATGGATTCAGAAAAATGAGTGTACATGAACACTCCCTACCCTTTCATCTTCAACATCTTAAAAATCGTCTTCAACTTTCCTCTCGACATCAACGAATCGACAAAATTAAATTGACCGGCAGATAACTTCTCACCCCCATCAATCGTAACACACTCCCCTGTTATATATGGGGCCATATCACTCATCAGAAATGCAGCAAGATTCGCAAGTTCATCATGTTCACCGTATCGTCCGGCCGGTATTTTCTCCAAATACTGCTTCTCAAATTTTTTAGAGGGCAATAAACGGGTCCAAGCACCTTCTGTTGGAAAGGGGCCGGGCGCAATCGCATTTACTCGAATACCGTACGTTGCCCACTCAAAAGCCAGGGATCTTGTCATAGCCAACACCCCTGCTTTGCTGCAAGCAGAAGGGAGTACGAATGCAGAACCAGAATCCTCAGCATAGGTCGTTACAATATTAAGAATATTCCCTTTATCCTTCTTTTTGATACGATGATTACCAAAATGGTGAGTACAGTTAAAGCTACCGTGCAAAACAATATCTACGATTGCTTTAAAACCACCGGGCGATAGATCTTCCGAAGCGCTCAAAAAATTACCGGCTGCATTATTTACCAGCCCGGTCACCTCTCCTAAATCAGCGATCATCTCTTTAAACATCTCTCCTACTTTCTCGTAATCACGGACGTCCACTGAATAATATCTCACCTCATTACCATATTTTTTTAGCTCTTCAGTCGCCTTTTTTAACTTTTTTTCTGTTCGCCCACATATCCCAATATTGGCTCCCAATGATGCAAATTTATCTGCCATTGAGAGGCCCAGCCCACTACCACCACCGGTAATCAGAATTGTTTGTCCTTTAAGTGTGTCTTCTTTAAACATATAATATTGATTAATTGATGACTGTTCGAAATAAATATCTTAAGTATTGTCCCCGAACCGTGGATAACTCCCAGTCAGTGCGAGGACATTTCGACACACTCCGTCGCATCCGCTCCTGCGTTGCTCAATGTGACGAAGTGGTTGTTTTTTTTTAAATTAAATATCCATTCACACCGTCAGATCGAGCAGTTCCGACGCTTTTTGTCGGGACGTGTCGAGAACTCCCTGCATCGTCTACCCATTACTCAAATTTTCAAATATTCCGGCGGCGCCCATTCCACCGCCAATACACATCGTAACCATGCCATATCGTTTATTCAACCGCTTGAGGTCGTGTAAAATCTGTGTTGTCAATTTTGCTCCGGTGCAGCCAAGTGGGTGACCCATCGCAATAGCTCCTCCATTGATATTCACTATTTCAGGATCTATTCCAATTTCCCGAATCACTGCCAGAGCCTGAGCCGCAAAAGCTTCGTTCAGTTCTACAAGATCAATATCACCGATCTCTAATCCACATTGTTCGAGCACTTTTGGAATTGCTTCAACCGGAC
>JAGXIS010000149.1 GCA_024635465.1 Bacteroidota bacterium
CCGTCATTAAATGATCGATAATCACTATTACTTAGTTCAGATGGTCGTGCAGAAGGTATCCCAATCTGCCAGTCAGAGCCGCTTCCTCTGAAGGATTCGTTGGAGGCCCATGCTGTAACACCTTTTTCCCACTCTCCTTCCACATTGGCAAAGAAATCCAGTCTCGAACCGACATTCATGTTTGCACGTAATCCGAGTGCATAGCTATTACCACCGTCATCATAGTGTGTCCACCCACCTTCAGGAGATAGCTGCCAAGGTCTTCTATCATCCGTTTCATATTCAAGTTCAAACTCAGCACTGAGTGGTTTTGCAAATGGTCCCAAACCCCGTGTTTCAAATTGATCATAACCGCCAAAAATTTGATCGATATTTAAGCCAAATCCAACAGACTGAAAAGATTTAAATGTCCACTCTGACCCAGTTCTAAATCCAAAACCCAGATCCATTCCTTCGTCATATGAAATATTCTGTGAAAAATTAACATCAAAATCCGCTTGTTGAAAAGAACCAAATGGGCGCCCTCCATTGATTTGATGCTCGATCCTGCCTGACATTGAAATAAAATTATTCTCCCTTATTTGCCCAAGATCATTCGGATTAAAGTCGTCACTAAAAACTTCGGCATCTAATGATCCTCTCCATTCACCCTGACGTTTGTTTGTAGACAAACTGGCAGAAAAGCCTGTTTCAGACTCATCCACATTGGTCAGTGTTCTGTGTGAAAATGTTGCAAAACCACGAATCCCGTAATTATTGTCTGCAAACCGAAGATCCCAATCTGTCCCACCTACTAAACTTCTTCTTCTACCATCATCAAATCTTGTTGGGCTATCAAAAAATGTTAAAATACCACCAAGTGATGAATAATTACCAATTTGCTGACTCCCGCGGAGTACACTATAATTTCTTGAAGGGCTAAAATTCTCTCCTGTGACAGCGGCTAGCACGCCAAAAGACAGTCCCTTTTCTGTTCGACCGGAAAGTTTGGTAGCGCCAATGATTGGATCTGCTCCTCCTATCCTCCGTGTATATAATAGATCGGCGCCACGACCCATGGAAAATTCATAGATTTCAATCCCTTCAACAAAAAACGGGCGCTGCTCCTGAAAAAATGTTTCAAATGCTGTAAGATTTAACACAGCCGGATCCGCTTCTACCTGTCCAAAGTCCGGGTTAATGGTTGCATCAAGAGTTACATTCGGCCCCAAACCCACCTTTATATCACCTCCTACATCGACATTCAATTCCGTCGTAACCTCTCCTGGGATCGTTGAATTTTCACGCGAATTGTAACCAGCTACCATATATGGACGTACCTGGATATTTGGTCTCGGCTCAATGTCTCTAATATTTTGCAGTAGCCCGTATTGCGCAATCAGGTTATCCCGCTCTACCCGGGGTACCAATGGCCATTCAGATAACTCACCAAGTCTGGGAATACTTCTTGTAAATTGGATACCCCATGTTTGGATTTCAGATTCGGGAAACCGAAGCATGCTATAGGGAATCTGTAATTCAACAATCCACCCTTCATTTGTAACTCTCGCTTCTGAATACCAAACAGCATCCCATGAGGAATCAACACCGGAAATACCGGGTCCTCCACCGGGACCACCTCCCGAGCCCCGTACTCCATCATATTGGATTCCGGCCGCATTTACCCCAAATGTATAAGCATTTTGGCGATTAAAGTACGAATCAAAAGAAACCACGAACCAATCTGCACGATTAAAATCATCGCGTCTGCCCAATGTTCTCTCAATTAGCGATGGGTTTTCATCATATAGTATCGCACCCACATAAATACCCCCTTCCCCATAGAGAATACGAACTTCGGTTTTTTGTGTAGCCGGAGCACCTTCATTCGGGCTAAACTGATTAAAATCAGTTGCAATTTCAGCCTGACCCCATGCTTCTTCATCAAGATGGCCATCAATTCGTATGGATGAATCTATTTGATATGCATTAACAGTATGGACATCCTGGGCTGATAATGTGATTGGTAATAGTAAAATGCCTGTGATAAAAGTAAAAAGAAGTTCTCTACTTAATTTTAGTTTATGAAAATATTTCATTTTTTTATTTAATTGATTGTAAACAGGCCCTTTAGTGATTCTCATTGTTACAAATGTAAACAATGAAATTATAATACTCTTAGTCAGTGAATGGTTTTTTACAATTGTTAATAACTATTTAATTGGTCAAATTTTGTAATCAACTTTTTAAAAAGCCCATCACGTCTAAAATTTTTTGCAAATTTCTAATCCACTGAATAGCCTAAAAAAAGAACCATCTTATATCACCCACTCAAAATCTTCGCGTTTCTTGAGTCGATTTATTTAACATAGATTATGTATTCAATGACTACAAATTCTATGGTTTGGACGTCGATTTATTGTAAAGGTTTGATTTTTTTTGATTCTTTCAACAAAAAAGCATTTTAGATGCTCTTCCGATGTGATTTTTCCTAAGAATATTAATTATTAGTATTTGGAATTGCTCTCAATATAATCAATCCCCTCTCCGTTGGCTGAACAGCCAGTTGATGATATATTCATCATCATAAGTTTGTAGCCAGGCAAAATGACCCACACCCGGATATTCCGTATAACCCGGCTGACCACCTGCTTCTTGGATGGCAGTCACCATCTGTCTCGACATTTCAGCCGGAACAGTCGGATCATCCGCACCGTGGGTAACCCAGATAGGGATGTGTGCAAAACGATCTGCAGTTGAAGGCGCCCCTCCACCACATACCGGTAGTGCTGCGGCAAAAAGATCCGGCCATCTTGCAAGTGCATCCCAAGTTCCAAATCCACCCATAGACAATCCGGTGATGTAAATGCGATCTGTATCTACATTGAAGTTTTCAATAAGCTGATCTACTACTTCCATTGTCATTTTGAGAGGTTTACTCGGCTCATCTCCAAGTTGCAGTGGGCTTCCATCCTGACGGAATTGACCATCAAAATTGGACCATGTTGTTCCAACAGGATTTTGAGGTGCAAGCACGATCGCTTTGTAGGTTTTCATCCACTGATCGGTTACAAAATTTTGAACCCCCCATTTTAGTTGAGATACATTATCGTCTCCCCTCTCACCTGCCCCATGCAAAAAAATCAATAATGGATAACTTTGTGACCCACTGAAATCGGGAAATGCGATTCTGTAGTTTAACGTATCACTCTCTGCATCCACATACTGTTGTGCATTAAAACGCGAGACTTGTGCCTCTAAAGTATGTGCAGACATCAATAGTACAACAAAAACAGTGAGAAGCTTTTTCATAATTATCGGAATTGGATTAAGATTTATATCTCATTTTAATGAATCTGCAATTAGAATTAAAACCCTTTACAAAGATTCATATTGTATCAAATTGAATTCGTGCTACTTGAAACGAACATTCTCTAATATAACTTCGTCAATCTCATGTTCCGGATCCTTATAATGGAGAACTGAAATATCACCGGTTGTTTCCATTATAACCGCTTTTATCTGACTAAATTGAGTTACATTCGATTCACGAAGTTTAGAGAATAAATCTTCTCGAGTGACTCTTGCTTCCATCATGTTATCCTCTAATATATCTGTACCATTCATAAGCAATATTGGACTATTATCCACAAGTTTTCGTATAAATGGATATTTACGAAACTTTGCCACAGACATTTGTAGGGGGCTTTGAAAAACCTTAATACGGGAACATTTCGACTACACTACACTCCGTTTCGTTGCGCTCAATTTGACGTTTAACGTCATGCTGAGCGCAATGAGGAGCGGAGCGACGAATGAAGTCGAAGTATTTCAGGGTTTTTCAAAGCCCCCTTGTAGAACAAATAAACTTCCTAATGCAACAATTGATTGAAGTAAAGGTGGATTCTCAGTCAAAATAGTAGATGCGATTACAGATCCTATAGCAACCGTTGTTGCGAAATCGAAACTGGACATTTTAGAAAATGATCTTACCCCACTTATTCGGGTGAATAATATCAATACAATATAAATTCCAATAGATGAGATGATTACCATTAAAATGGCACTATTGGAGGTGAGTAGCCAAGATAAATCCATAATATTAATTTTTTGAGTTAGACAATTAGTGTGACACAAAAGTGTGATCCTAACTGGTGTAATTCTCTTGATTAACGGTCAGGTAGATTTTATTCGTGTTCACATTCAAAGTTACAAACAACGCAGCTTATAGAACGTTATATATATAATCTCAACCTTTATAGTTTCTTTTCTTGAAGAAGATTAAATCAGATCTGCTCATGATTAACAACCTTATCCAGCTCTTTCACATTGATCCCGAGCTTCACTTCCATCTCTTCAAGGGTAATATTCTTTGTCTCAGGCATTAATTTCCAAACAAATAGAAGCTGTAGGAACATCATGAATGCAAAGAATGCGAAAATGGGTCCACCGCCAAAAACACTCTCTATGTAAACAAAATTACCCGCAATAAGTGCCGCAAATATCCAGTGGGTACTACTTCCAAGGGAGTTTCCAAAGGATCTGACTGAGTTCGGGAAAATTTCAGATATAAATACCCATATTACTGCGCCCTGGCCTATCGCATGAGATGCGATAAACACAAATGTCAAGATCGGTATAACAGATCCGGACAAATTCTCCGAGAAGAATGCATAGGAAATGGACGACAGAGAGATCAGATATCCGAATGAACAAATATACATTAGAAAGCGTCGGCCATATTTGACTATTAATAAGAGTCCCAGCATTGTAAAAATCAAATTCACAACTCCCACACCTACACTGGAAAGGAGGGCCGCTTCTGCACCGAGACCTGCACTTTCAAATATTCGTGGCGCAAAATAGATAATCGCATTGATGCCGGATAACTGGTTAAAAAAGGCGAACAGAAATGCGAGTATGATTGGAAACTTGAATCTTCTACTGAAAAACTCGCGCAACGGTGTGGTTTTCCCAGGATTTAAATCACTTGCCTGAATAGCGGCTAATGATGATTCGGTTTTTTCAGGATCAATGATATTTAGAATCGCTTTGGCCTCTTCTATTCGACCTTTTGCAACAACCAACCATCTGGGACTTTCAGGTATCGTGAATACCAGCCCTAGAAAAAGGAGTGCCGGAATCACTTCAATACCTAACATCCACCTCCATGACTCTACATCTTCTGTCCCGATAAGGAAATTCGAGAAATAAGCGATCATAATCCCCAGAACGATATTAAACTGAAAAAGTGCTGTTAGTTTTCCCCGCTTTTCTGCCGGTGCAATTTCCGAGATATACATGGGAGCAACAACCGATGAGGCACCGATACTCAATCCTCCAATAAACCTGGCAATCATTAGTGTGTAAACTTCAGGTGCAAATGCAGATCCCGCCGCTGAAACCAAAAAGAGAGCTGCTATCCAGATCAGTGATAATCTACGTCCAAATTTTTGTGCCGGTATCCCACCAAACAGTGCTCCCATGATCGTACCATAGAGTGCCATGGCTACGGTCTGACCGATCATGATATCACTCAAACCCCACATGAGTTGAATATTTTGCTCCCCACCGGAGATAACGGCTACATCAAAACCAAAAAGGAATCCACCCAAAGCAGAGGTTATCGCCCAGATAAAAATTTTATGTTTTTTCATCAGTCAGTCACACTTTCC
>JAGXIS010000150.1 GCA_024635465.1 Bacteroidota bacterium
AATTCAGCTGATGAGGAAAGACTTAAACTGACACAAGTTCAACAGAGTTTAAAAAAAGAGATCAATCGTATTAAGAATTCGACACCGGATGAACTGTATGATGATCCTGAGTTCGCAAAAAATGAACCTGAGATGGGGTCAAAGAAATTTGAATATACAATGAAAAAGAATAAGGATGAGTAAAAAAGAAGATCTAAGTTTAGCAAAAAAAGCCGCTTGGGCTGCAGTAGAGACGATTAATGAGTATAAAAAAAATGGAATTAACATTCATCAAAAGGGATTTCATGATTTAGTAACAGATGCAGATGTAGCAGCAGAGAATTCTATTCTTGAAATCATCAAAAAAGAGCATCCTGATGATCTGGTTTTAGCTGAAGAATCTGCAAGCCACTCTACATTGTCCGGTCAGCGAACATGGATCATCGATCCTATTGACGGTACCACGAATTTTGCTCATGATTTTCCAATTTACTGTGTATCGATTGGATTATGGATTGATCGACAGCCATCTATTGGAGTGGTTATCGAAGTAAATAGAAATGAAGAATTCAGTGCGATTTCCGGTGAGGGAGCCTGGTTAAATGGTGAACCGATTACCGTTTCGGATAAAACTACTATTGAAAGGGGATTTGTTGGTACGGGTTTTCCATATAATGATCTCTCCATGATTGATCCATTTCTGAAACTGTTGAAAGTTTTTATGGAAAAATTACTGGGTATCAGACGACCGGGATCCGCAGCCTATGATATGTGTTGTGTGGCTTGTGGAAGATTTGATGGGTTTTATGAATATTCGTTACATATTTGGGATGTAGCTGCAGCTTCACTGATTATCCGGGAAGCAGGTGGGGTGGTAACAGATTGGAATGGGGAAGAGGGATGGCCATTCGGTCAGCGAGTTGTGGGTGGGAATGCCACCTTTCACAAATTTCTACTGGATAATATTATTGAATATATCCCTGAAGATGTTCGAAAAAATGTAGAGTAGTAAAAAAATCAAATATACCGGTTATTAAAAAATTTAAAGCTTAATAAGTATTTACTGGAAACATGGGCAACACAATTGGTATTCGACACGAAGATAGGTATGAGTTGGAGAGAAGGGCACCGCTTATTCCGGATCATGTGAGACAGTTAATCGATCTGGAAGGAATAGAATTTATCGTAGAGAAATCTGAAAAAAGAGTTTTTAAGGATGACGAATACCATTCTGCGGGCGCTCAAATAGAAGATGACATTCATTATTGTGATGTTGTTTTAGGTGTAAAGGAAATGCCGGATTCTATTTTCAAAAAAGATGTCGCATATATCTTTTTTTCTCATGTTATAAAAGGTCAGTCATACAATATGCCAATGCTAAAAAGGTTGATAGACCAAGGCAGTACACTAATCGACTATGAGAGAATCTGTGATAGTAATGGTAAACGCCTCATTTTTTTTGGGCGGTATGCCGGATTGGCCGGCATGATTAACTCATTGTGGGCGTTTGGCCAAAAGCACTCTGTATTAGGAAAGGATACACCTCTTTCAAATTTAAAACAAGCTTACTCCTATCCATCACTTGATGCGGCTAAAAAAGATATTTTGCAATACGGTGATGAGTTTGGTTCAAAAAGAGAGGAGCATTTTGATAAACCAGTGGTGATTGCTGTTACAGGTGATGGCAATGTTTCTAATGGGGCGCTTGAAATTTTAGATCTACTGCCGGGACGTGATTTAACTGTAAATCAGCTTTTAAATAATGAATATTCAATAAATGATTCCTTTTTAAAGCTAAACATTTTACCTGAGGATTATCTAATTCATGTGGATGGCAAACCTTTTCAACTTTTCCATTATTTCGATAATCCGGATCAATATGAATCCACTTTAGAAGAAATTTTACCTCATATAGATCTGTTTGTTAATGGAATTTACTGGGATAACCGATATCCCAGATTGATCACTAAGAAATGGTTGAAAAAGAATTTTAATATAGGTTTGGGACCTAGTGTTATAGGAGATATATCTTGTGATGTTAATGGTTCAATAGAGTGTACTGAAAAGGCAACTGAAATTGAAGATCCTGTATTTGTTTATTATCCGGAATCGGATACTTACAAAATGGGTTTTACAGGCAAAGGAATAGTGGTAATGGCAGTCGATATATTGCCCAGTGAACTTCCAAGAGAGTCATCACTTCACTTTAGTACAGCTTTGAAACCTTTTATAAAACAGATTGCAGAGTGTAACTTTTTCGATGAATTCGAAGATCTACAACTCTCTGAGGAGATAAAGAATGCTGTTATTGTTCACAGTGGAAAATTAACAGAGCCCTATCAATACCTGAAAAAGTTTATAAGTTGATAAAGTCCTTGTTGATTGAGTGCTATATTTTATTTAGATTCGTTCTAAATAAAAATCACAATCTATTCAATATCCAAATGAAACTCATCATCGCTCTATTTTCAGCACTTTTTTTACTTACTGCCTGTTCGAATGAAGAAGTAGTAAATATTTATTCATCCAGGCATTATGACACCGACATAAGTTTATATGACAATTTCACTGAAGAGACGGGTATCCAGATTAATCTTATTGAAGGTTCCAGTGATGAATTAATTGAACGAATCAGAAATGAGGGTATAAATAGTCCGGCAGATGTTATTATAACAGTGGATGCAGGCAGATTGTGGAGAGCAAAAGAAGCCGAAGTTTTACAGCCTCATGGATCTGATTATTTGGAAGACGTAATACCGGATCAAATGCAAGAAATTGATAACTATTGGGTTGGTTTATCGGAACGAGTTAGGGGTATCGTTTATAATACTGAGAATGTCAGTAGTGATGACTTAGCAGGTTACTTAGAACTGAGTAATGAAGAATGGGAAGGGAGAGTTTGTGTACGGTCTTCAAATAATATCTATAATCAGTCTCTTGTGGCATCTTTAATAGAATCATACGGAGAGGAAGCTACAGAAGAGTGGGCTACAGGGTTGGTTCAGAATTTTGCAAGAGAACCTCAGGGTGGAGATACCGACCAAATTCGTGCTGTTGCAGCCGGTTTATGTGATGTTGCTATTGTAAATCATTACTATCTGGCGAGACTTATGCAATCAGATACTGATGAGGACATAGAAGTTGCATCAAGAGTTGCTATGTATTTCCCATCGATTGAATATGGTGGAACTCATGTTAATATCAGTGGTGCAGGAATCGCCGCAAATTCACCAAACAGAGAAAATGCTGTTCGTTTTCTTGAGTATCTGGCAACTGAGGATGCCCAAATGTTGTATGCAATAGGAAACAATGAATTCCCGGTACTCGATGGAATGGAATTGCCTGAAGAATTGCAACAATTTGGTGATTATGATTCAGATGCTGTAAATGTTACGGCATATGGAACTAACAACCCGATAGCAATCCGTTTAATGGATCGTGTAGGTTGGAGATAGGGTAGAGTATTAAAACGTTTCATAGCTATTATTTAGTTGATTTATCTCGAATCTTTCTACTCCTTGATATTGATTTACTGAGGATATAGACAGGTACCAAACCAACTAAAATAATAGCTAAAGCAGCACCGGATGATTCAGCCAATCTTTCATCTGAGGCAAGACGATATACTTGAACTGCAAGTGTGTCAAAGTTAAACGGTCGTACGATTAAAGTAGCTGGTAACTCTTTAATAACGTCAACAATAACCAACATGATGGCAGCAAACAGACTTCCAGACATGATTGGCATGTGAATTTTTCTCAATATTTTACCATATCGATAACCTAATCCCTCAGCCGCATCATCCATTTGTGGTGTAATATTTGCCAAGCTCGCTTCAACCGTATTGAATGCAACGGCTAAAAACCGGACTACATAGGCAAAAATCAATGCAAAGATGGTTCCGCTTAATAGAAGTCCTGTAGAAAAACCAAGTTGTGATCTAAACCAACTATCAAGCGTATTATCAAACCATCCAAATGGAATTAATATTCCCACTGCTATAACAGAACCCGGAATAGCATACCCCATGGATCCGATTCTCGTCCCAATACTTGTCACAATTCCGGGATTGAGCCTTACTCCATATGCTAATATTAATGCAACGATAAGCGCTGTAATGCCTGCTAATAATGCAATAATGATCGTATTCAAACTAAACTGAATGAATCTGGAATCGACAGCAACATCAAAATTTGAAATCATCATTTCGAACAGTATGGAAGTGGGTATGACGAATCCAATAATCAATGGTATAGAACAGAAAATCGTAGATGTCCAAGCCTTCCATCCACTCAAATCATAAATATATAGCGATTTATAGCTCCCGGTGCTTCTCTGCTCAATTTTCATGTTGCTTCTGCTCCATCTCTCAAGCAGAATTAAAAAGAGAACAAAGATCATTAAAAACCCGGCAAGTTGTGATGCAGCGGCACGTTCACCTAATCCAAACCACGTTCGATAGATACCGGTTGTGAATGTCTGAACTGAAAAGTAGTCAACGGTTCCAAAATCGTTCAGTGTCTCCATCAAAGCAAGTGCCATTCCTGCTGCAATCGATGGTCGGGCCAATGGTAACGCGATTTTTCGAAAACTCTGAAGGGGTGTGGCTCCCAAACTGCGACTTGCTTCTAAAACGGATGATGATTGTTCAAGAAATGCAGCTCTGGTTAACAGATAGACATAAGGAAAGAATACAAATGACATCATGATAATGGCTCCACCCAATGATCGTATGTTTGGAAACCAATAATCTTCAAATCCCCAACCTGTCAAACTTCTCAATAAATTCTGTACGGGTCCGGTAAAGGATAAAAAATCGGTATAAGTATATGCCATCAGATATGCGGGGACAGCCATTGGTAATATTAAAAGCCAATTAAACCATCGACTTCCGGGAAAACGGCACATGGTAACCAACCAGGCCGTACCGACTCCCAGTACAAATACTCCAAATCCAACTCCAAACATCAACCAAATGGAATTTTCAATATATTCGGGGAGTACGGTAGATGACAGATGACCCCAAACATCACCGGCAGGTATAAAAATATTGACCGCAACGGTTAATATTGGAATCGATACAAGAAGGGCGATTACTAAAGTCAAAAAATTCCACAAACCACTGCCTGCTTTGGCATTTTTTGTCCTAAAGGGGTGACTTTTACTAAAGAATTTCTTTATAAAACGATCAAACATAACAGTAAAAAAGTCAATAGAGATTATTGAATGATTAGATTCTAAACTTTGAGTCAGAGAGTTCGATATCAAATTCTCTTTTTAAAACCAGATTAGCGGCATGATATCCGCACATACCATGGACACCACCCCCCGGAGGTGTTGAAGATGAACAGAAGTAAATACCTTTCAAGGGTGTAGCATAGGGATTTCTGAAATTAACAGGCCGGGAAAATAACTGACTGATATCTTGTTTACCGCCATTGATATCCCCGCCAATGTAATTGGCATTATACTCTTCAAAATCTGAGGTATTCATCGATACTTTGCTGATGATAGTATCTTTAAAACCAGGAGCAAAACGCTCAATTTGATCATCAATTGCAGTAGTCATATCCACTTCAGAACCATGAGGTACATGACAGTAAGCCCAAAGGGTCTGTTTATCTTTTGATGTTCTTTTTGAATCAAAAAGACTTTGCTGAGCGACTAAAACAAATGGTTTTTCAGGATGTTGCCCATTTGAGACTGTTTTTTCTGAATGAGCAATCTCTTCAAATGTACCACCCACATGTACCGTACCTGCTTTTCTGCATTTTGAATCTTTCCATGGAACGGGTTCATTCAGTATATAGTCCATTTTAAAAGCACCATTGCCATATCGAAATTTTGACAATTTCCTTCGGTAAGATTGAGGGAATTGATCTCCCATAATTTCAGATACTTGCTGAGGTGTTAAATCAAACAGTAAAGCTTTGGTTTTTGGAATATCTTCATATTTTTTTATCCTATTTGAAGTCTCTATTTCACCCCCAAGATATTTGAAATATCCGGCCAGTGCATTGGCTAATGACTGAGAACCTCCTTCGGGCAGTGGCCATCCGTTTGTATGTGCTGTAGCAAAAAAGACCAATGCAACAGCAGCGGTAGCAATAGAATCCAAAGGAAGAATGCTATGTGCTGCCATCCCCGCAAAGAGTGCTTTTGTTTTGTCTGTTTTGAAATTTTTTTGAAACATGGAAGCAGATTGAAGTCCTTTTAATCCAAAACCGACCATTTTAATAGGATTATTTGGAAATCGAAGAGGAGATAAAAGATCAAGAGAAAGTGTATCCCAATGGTCTGCCAGGGGTTCGATAATCGATTTGTATGTTTCCCCATCCACTCCCAGATGAAATGCTGTTTCACTCAGTTCGTTATACAATATTGCAGATTCATCATCAAGAGGATGCGCCGCAGGATGATGGGGATGAATCCATTTTAGTCCATATTGGTCAAGGGGTAATTTTTTAAAAAACGGGGAGCCAATGGCCATAGGATGGATTGCTGAACAGATATCATGATAAGTTCCGGATTCCATCAACTCCAATGTTCTCATTCCACCCCCAATAGTAGGTTTAGCTTCTATGATTTTAACGCGTAATCCTTCAAGAGCAAGTCGAATACCTGCAGCAAGTCCATTTGGACCTGATCCTATGATAATGGCATCATAATCTACCGACTGCACTTTTCCTTTCAAATAATTAGCGATTTGGATTTTGAATAAGGTAAGCAATGATCAATCAAACTTGAAGCACTTTAGATCTGAATTAAAAGAAGGCCAACACCTATGTGATTTCAATAAATTAATACTAATCGTATGGATTTCTATTGCTTTTAATTCATTATGGCTATAGTTTAGAATCATGAAAATGAATTTAAACACAATTATTAAATCCTGGCGCGGCCCATTCTTAATGGCAGTGGCAGTAGTCTAAATTGATTTAATTATAGAAAGTATAAGCCCACTGCAGTTTCTGGAGTGGGTTTTTTTGTTTTAGTACCATGACATTTGAAGAATTCAAAAACCTAGCAAAGAGTTATACAGCCATACCGGTTACGCGTAGAATGGTTGCGGATATTCTTACGCCTGTATCCCTTTTCCTTTCAATGAGAGAAAATGGATCCTATCCATTTCTATTTGAATCGGTAGAAGGCGGTGAACATTTGGCCAGATACTCATTTTTGGGGAGTAACCCATATCAAATACTACATTTTGATGGGGAAGAGGTGACTTTAAAAGCAGCAGGCGAAGAGACAGTGTTGAAGGAGTCTTACTTTTCGGCGTTAAACCGCCTGACACAACTTCATACAGAACCCTTTTTGCCTGACTTGCCGCGTTTAACGGGCGGTGCTGTCGGATTTTCATCCTATGACACGATACGAGAAGTAGAG